>JAFRNO010000525.1 GCA_017430155.1 Kiritimatiellia bacterium
CTGCACGATCCCGACCTGGAAGGGACGGACGGCGGCTTCGTGAAGAAGGGCGCGAAGCCCCTCGCCCTGACGGGCGCGAACACCTACACGGGCGACACCGTGGTGGAGGCGGGGACGCTCTCGATCCCCGTTGGCGCGGACGCCTCGGCCCTCCCGGCCGGTTCGGCGATCGTGGTGGCCGAGGGCGCGACGCTGGTGATGGCAAGCGGCACGGCCGCGCGCGCGGGCAGCCTGCGCGTGGACATGGCAACGCAGTCCGGCACGCTCGCGGGCTTCGCGCCTGCGGCGGACGGCAAGCTGTTCGTGACGGGTCTGGACACGCCGCAGCGCAGGGGTACCACGCTGCCGATAACGGTGACGGACGCGCAGAGTCCTAACAGGCTCACGCGCTGGGCCGTGTACGTGGACGGCGACCTGGACGATTCGCTCAGCGCCTTCGTGCGCAAGAAGGCCAATTCCGAGACAGAGTACACCATCGTCCTCGACGGCAAGCGGGGCCTGTTCATCAGCATCAGGTAGAAACGTTGTATACTGGTAGGGACGCCTCGCCGAGGCGTCCGCAATCGCCAACAAATAAAAAAGGATTAGAACATGAGAAAAACAATTTGTCTGGTGGCGTCGATTATCGCGTCCCTGGCGTTTGCGGCGACGACGGAGGAGCCGTCGCTGACGTATGACGCGCCGTTCCCCGGGTCGGACACGGGGCGGATCTACTACTTCGTGCCGAAGGGACTGGACCTCTCGAAGCCCGCGCCGCTACTCGTGTTCATGCACGGCGGGAACCGCAAGTCGCCCGACGACTCGCCGGAAAAGTACCTCGACCTGAAGACGGGGACGATGATGCCGACGCTCTACGACGCGCCGTTCATCGTCGCCGCGCCTTCCGCGCCTCCCGTGGCGGAGGACGCGCCGAAGAAGAACTCGCGCTGGTGCCAGCCGGGCACGACGAAGTACATCGAGGCCACCGTCGACGCCGCATGCCGGAAGTTCAAGATCGACCGCGACCGCGTGTTCCTCGGCGGACATTCGATGGGCGGGTTCGGCGCCTACCACCTCGCGCAGCTGATGCCCGACAGGCTCGCTGGCGCGTGGCTGAGCGCGGGCGCCTGGTATCAGGCGGACTTCCGTTCGCTGCTCGGCACGCCCGTGTTCATCATGCACGGAAGAAGTGACTGCTCGCCGGAGAAGAAGTACATCATCGGCACGAACGGACGCCCCCGCCCCCACGGCTGGACGGGCGTCTCGTTCGCGCGGGCGGCGGACGAACTGATGACCAAGTACGGCGTCGAGCACGTCTACGCCGAGCACGCGGACGGACACTCCATCGGGAGCGACGGCGCGAAGGAGGCGACGCGGCGGTTCATGGAGTGGACGAAGGACAAGCGCCGCGCGCCCTACGCGCGCAAGACGGCGCTCGTCACGCCGGTCGGCTCGTGGCATCCGTCCGCCGAGCCCGTGGCGAAGGCGCGGTGGCTCGAGCTTCTGGAGGCGACGGGAGGGAGCATCAAGGTGGACGCCGTCGAACTGAGCGGCCCCGCCGTCGCCAAGACCCCCGAGGATTTGGAGAAGCAGACCTACGCGCTCGCGCAGCGCACGGTCGAGAACGGCGCGCGGATCGTCGCCGAGAACCTCGGCGGCAACCGCTTCAAGGTTGAGACCGAGAACGTACGGCGCTTCGCCATCCTGCTCGCCCCGCAGATGGGCGACCTCTCCAAGCCGTTCACCGTGGAACTGAACGGAAAGGAGCTGACGGCGAAGGCGGAGGCGGTGGCGGGCGTGCCCGACTACACGGCGCGCCTCGCGGTGGCGGTGCCGAATGTCGCGTCCGCGTATTACCTCCCGGTCGAGCGCTCGGAAGGGCGCTCCTTCCGTTACTGGGCGGACCACCCGCTCGACCAGGTCGACACGAACGCCGAGCACGCCGTCGTCGTCGTGCACGGCGTGAACGGCGGCCAGAAGGACAGCGCGGGACGCATACGCCAGCTCCTGGCCGCCCGCCGCGACACGTCGAAGGTCTATTTCGTCGGCCCCAACATCGTCGTGCCCGAACTGCACGACCCGGTCGACAAGAAGAAGATCGTCGTTTCGATGACCGAAGAGGAGATGAAGAAGATCGTTTACTGGAACCGCGGCACGTGGCAGGGAGGCGGCGACTCGCCCGTGGCCGAGGAATTCTCCTCGTACGACGCGCTTGACCGCATCTTCGAGAAGCTGAACGACAAAAAGACCTTCCCTGCCCTGAAGACGGTCCTGATCTGCGGCTACTCCGCGGGCGGACAGGTGGTCAGCCGATACGTCGCACTCTCGCCCATCCGCGCGCGCGAGGGGCTGCAGCTCAGTTTCGCGGCCGGCGCGCCGTCCACCTGGTTCCGGTACTTCGACAAGGACACTCGCTGGATCTACGGCCTCAAGGACCGCAACCGCTATGCCGCGAAGGTCAGCGAGGAGCAGATCATGGCGAACCTCTCGTCCCGCTGGATCCTCTGCTTCTGCGGCACGAAGGACGTGCTGTCGAAGTGGCTCGACGTGCACCCGGAGGCGAACGAGCAGGGTCCCAACCGCTACGAGCGCTTCAAGAACTTCCGCGACTACATCGCGACCTTCCCCCAGCTCAACGGCCACTTCCGGTTCGTCACGCTCGAAGGCAAGCCGCACGGCGGTGCCTGCTACGAGAACGACGCGTTCCTCGACCTTGTTTTCGGCAAGCGAGAGTGACGTTTTCGCTTGCGCGTGGGGGCAAATTATGGTACTATCACGTCATTCATGGCGCGATAGATTCTTTTGGGGTCTTTTGTTGCCCGTGGTGTCACCGGAATGTTACCAAAGGAGGAATGCGGAATGAAGAGACTTGTGAAGCGGTTGGCGGCGATGGGAATCGCCGGCGGGATGGCTTTGTCGGCGATGGCCGCACGGACCGTCTCGGAGAACCTAACCCTGACGCGGGATACGGACTGGAGCGCCGACGTCGTGACCGTCGCCAACGGCGTGACGATCGACCTGAACGGGCACGTGCTGAAGGTCGCGGGACTCGACGGCGCCACGGCGGCGTCCGGCGTCGTCACCTCCTCCAACGGCGGCGAGTTGCGGTTCGTGATCCCCGCCGGGACCACGAACACGCTCAGCAAGACGCGCCTCGCGGGCAACCTGCGCGTGTTCAAGGAGGGTCCGGGCGGCCTCATCTTCGCGCTCAAGAGCCAGACGTACAACGGCGGCACGGAGGTTGTCGAAGGCACGCTGATCCAGGCGATGACGGGAAGTAACAATCCCTGCGGCGCTTCCTACAGCGAGATCCGCGTCGACGCGGGCGGCGTCTTTGATTTCAAGGCCTACTCCAATTTTGTCAACTACCAGTTTAATCTGTACGGCGGCCGGCTCCACAATTCGGGCGGAGCCATCGCGAACAGCCTGGCCATGGTGAGCGAGGTCAACCTCTACGCGGACTCCACTGTGTCCGGCAACCAGTTCGGCATCCTCGGCAAGTCGTACGGATTGACATATCTTAACCTCAACAAGTTTACGCTGACGGTCGACATGACGGCGCAGAACACGTATTTCCACATCTGCCACGGGATGATCGGCGAGGGCACGATCCACCTCGTGCGCGGCACGCTCTACTTCTACGGCAGCAGCTCGAAGTACCAGGTCTATGCGGACAAGACGGACATCGTCGGCGAGGTGGGCACGTCGATCTACAACTCCAACAACGGCTACCTCCACGCGCGTTCCATTACCACGAAGGGCCACATGACCGGCGGCAACTGGTTCTACGTCGAGCGCTACGTCCACGACGTGCCGGAGGGCGTGGTGTCCACGAACAAGTCCGCGCTCGGCATATCGTCGCCGAATCAGCTGGTCGTGTCCATCACGAAGAAGGGCCAGGGCGTTCTCTGCCTCGGCAACTCCAACAACGGCAACCTCACCAACGGCATCTTCGCGACGGAAGGTTGCATCAAGATGATCCACAACAGGGCGCTTGGAAAGGACAAGGTGAACCCCGTGGTGATCTCCGCCGGGGCGACGATCGACGCCAACGGCATCAGCGGCGGGAGCACGGCCGGCTCGATCTCCTTCGCGGGCGACGGCTGGGACGGCAACGGCGCGATCCAGAACACGGGCGCGGGGCAGGACTACTACTACGCCTTCCCGATTACGGCGGTGGGCATGACGCTGACGGGCCATGCCTCCATCGGCGGCACGGGCAACTTCGGGTTCGTCAATCCCAGCTACGGCACCAACACGCTGAACCTCGGCAGCTACACGCTCACGAAGAAGGGCCCCAACCACGTGTACCTCGCGGCCACGACGGTCACCGGCGCGGGAACGTTCGTCGTCGCCCAAGGCGGGCTCGGCGCCATGAGGACGTGCGCCGTGAACGTGCCCCTTGTCGTGAAGAGCGGCGCGACGCTCGACCTCACGATACCGTCTCCAAGAGGCTACGTGGGGGATCTCACGCTCAAAAACTGCACGATGGAACCCGGTTCGACGATCATCGGCTCGGGGGCGGGCGCGACGCTGAACCTCGCCGGCACGTTCACGGGTGCATCGTCCTTCCCCTGCTCGAACCTGGTGCTGAAGGCGGGCGCGACGCTCGTGCTGCCTGCGGGCGCGTCGCAGTTCACCTGCGCCGGACGCTTCTCGGTGACAGACACCTCGGCCGTTCTCGACGTCTCGTCGCTCTTCGCGAACGGCGAGCCGGCGGGGAACGAGGTGACGATCCTCACGGCGGCCGGCGTCGGGAGCATCCCGACGATCCGCGGTGCGACGGACGGCTGGACGCCCGTCAAGACGGGAACCTCGCTGAAGCTCGTCAAGAATGCCGCCGCCCCCACGACGCTCCCGTCGTTCTCGGCGGAGGTCGTGTGCGTGGACGCCATGACGGTGTTCGACATCCCCGCGTCCGTCGGCGCGACGCTCGAGCCGGGCGTCTACACGCTCGCGAGCTGGAACGTCTGCGCCTCGGGCTACGGCGCGCCGACGCTGAAGATCGAGGGCTGCCCCTACGAGACGGAGCTGATCTGCGAGAACTACGCCGTGAAGCTGCACGTCAAGTCCGCCGCCGAGAGCGCCGCCAAGCCCGTGAAGATCTGGGCCGTGGGCGACGATCGCGTGGACGGAAGCACCTCCTCTTGGCGCATCCCGCTCGCGCAGAAGCTCACGCTCGCGGGCTGGAACGTGCAGATGACCGGCGCGCGCACCTCCTACGCCACGGAGCCGTCGGGCGCGACGACGCGCGACGCCTGGAAGCGCCACAACGGCATCAACAACCTCGCCATCAAGACGACGCCCGGGAATTCGGGCTTGCTGGAGGGCCTCGAGACGTACTGCGCCGCCGCGCAGGAGCCGGACTTCACGATCCTCCAGATCGGCACGTTCGACTACTGGGCCACCAACAACTACTTCACCTCCGCCGAGGTCATTTCCCACTGGCGCGAGGCGTGCGACCGCATCCTCGCCGCGCTGCCCGATACGGTGCTCGTGGTCACCACGGTGATGACCGACATCTATGGCTACGATGCATCCGCTCACACGGCGCGGGTCGCGGCGCGCGCCGCCCTGAACGCGGCGATCCGCGAGCAGGTGGCGCTGGACGAGGCGAACGGCGGCTTCCCGGCGGGACGCGTGGTCCTCGTGGATCTCGACCAGCTCATCACGCCCACGGCAGACACCTGGAACGGCAACTGGCGGCAGACGCCGGCGGGTAGCGCGCTCGTGGCCGACGCCCTGCGCGACAAGCTCCTCACGCTCGGCACGGCCGCCGGCAAGAACGGCGCGCCGAAGGTGTACAAGGTGCGCAACTCCCTCGTTCTCGACGACAAGTTCCTCGCCGTCACCTTCAACAAGCCCGTCGCGGCGCCGCCCGCCATGGCGACGCTCGCCGAGACTGCGAGCGGCACTCCGATCGCGCTCTCCGGCGCAACGCTCTCTGACGACGGGCGTACCGTCACCTATGCGCTTGCCGACGAGCTGACGGTGCAGACCGCCTACACGCTCACGCTCGGCATGGTCGCGGACACGGCCGGCGCGGAAAGCGCGGGCGAGACGTTCGCGTTCACGCCGCGCGTCTACGGCGCGCTGAACAACGTGCCGTCCGCCTACACGGACGGCTTCGTCAAGCTCGCCGTGCTTGAAATCGGACAGAATCCCTACTTCTCGCAGAACACGGGCCTCGTGCCGTATGCCTGGAGAACCGATCTCCCGAAGACCGGCGTCACGAAGGCTGGCTACTACATCGAGCTCGTGCGCAAGGACACGGGCGAGATGCAGACGATGTGGATCGACATGGACTCGCCCGGCGCCTCCTTTGACAGCTTCTCGCTGCCCGTCACGCTCGCGCAGCGCAAGCAGCAGAAGGTCACGAAGCTTCACGTGTGGAGCGACTACGGCGGGATCCGGCAGGTCGCCGCGTCCGACGACACCGTGACGGGCTTCATCGAGTTCAACCCCGTCAACTACAGCGGGACGGCGGCGAACGTCTCCGGATCCTCTGCCGAGTACGTGGCCGGGTTCTTTGACTGGAACGACAAGCTGAACACTTCCGGCGCGAGCGGGCACGGCTGCTTCCAGATCTTCCGCCAGTTCGCGAACAACGAGGACGTGCTGCCGGCCGAGGCGCTCTTCGTGTTCAACCGCTGGGGCAGCAGCCACACCGACAACTCCGCCATCGGCTTCGGCACCTTCGCCGACAGGAAGGTGTTCAGCTCGAACAACCACTTCGACCGCACCTACCTGTACGGCACGGGCGACGCGGCGAACTTCAACACGGCGGCGTATTCGCTCATGCGCATCGAATTCTGGGCGAAGTACACGCCCGCCGCGTCGCGCGCGGACTACACGGACGGCGCGTGGACGGGCGCGGCCGACACGTGCTTCACGAACGCCGCCAACTGGTCCGCAAGCAGCCTCGCGGGCGCACGGCTCTACCTGCCCGCGAACGCGCAGGCCGTCACGTTCACCTATCCGGCGGCCGACCCCGTGGCGCTCAACCCCACGCTGTACGTGGACGGCTCCTACGCCTTCGCCGGCGTGGGCGCGTTCAACCTCGCGACGCTCGACTTCGGCGCGACCGGGCGGATCACCTTCGACCCGGCGAAGACGTCCTTCCGCCTGCTCACCGCGCCGAAGTTCGCCGCCGGCGCGAAGATCGCGCTCGACTCCAGGTACGTCGCCTACACGAAGGGGCGCTTCCTGCTGTTCACGTGGGACAACGGCGCGCTCGAGCCGGGCACCGACCTCGCCTCGCTCTTCGACGCGTCCAGCGCGGCGGGCGCCAGCCCGTCCCTCTACGAGGAGAAGCTGGAAGGGGGCGGCGGCCGCCTGTGGCTCGACCTCGACGTCACGGCCTTCTACACGCCGTTCCGCGTGTTGCCGGTGGGCGACTCCATCACGCAGGGCAACCAGTCCTCCTACGGCAACTGGCGCATCCCGCTCATGAAGAAGCTCTGCGCGGCGGGATTCGACCCGACCGCCACGGGCCTGTGGAAGATACAGAGCTTCGACGAGGCGGGCGCGGCGATGCCCGAGAAGTGGAGCTGGCACTCCGGCGTGAGCGGACGCCGTCTCATCACCGGATCGGGCGGCGGCGTGCTGGACGCCATCGAGACCGAGCTCGACCAGGCGGGCGACGTGGACGTGCTGCTCCTCAAGATCGGCACGAACGACATCAACGGCGACGGGACGACGGCGGAGGAACTCTACGCCGCCTGGCTGGAGCTGATCGGGAAGACCCTCGCGCAGAGCAGCTGCAAGATCGTCTGCGGCGCCGTGGTCAACATCGCCGACGAGGCGAAGAACGCGCAGGTCACGGCCTTCAACGCCCGCATCAAGGCGGCGATCGAGGACGGCACGACGTTCCCGGCGGGCCGCGTCTACTTCGCCGACCTCTATTCCGCCTGTCCGCGCTACGACGGCGGCGGCAACTACGTCGAGGGCAACTTCTACGACGCGACGAACGTCCATCCCGACTGGCCGGGCGAGGACGCGATCGCCGAGGAATACTGCCGCGTGATACAGCTTGCGCTCGCGGGCGGCCTGCCCGCGCACGCCGCGCCGGAGACGACGTCGGGCTGCATGAACAACGTGCCCGCCGCCTACCGCGAGGGCTTCAAGCTCGCCGGCGTGATCGACGCCACGCGCACGGAGTCGCTGCTCAACGACCCGGATGTGGAGCGCGGCCCGGGCCCGACGGAGAACATCCTGCGCGTGGGCTACTACATCGAGCTGACGCGCAAGGACACGGAGATCGCCTGCTACTACGACAGGGTCCGCTGGCTGTGGGTGGACATGGCGGCGTTCGGCGACCGCACGCTTGACACGGTGGGCCTTCCGGTCGGAGGCGCCAGCTGGCAGCCCGTGAACGCGCTGCACGTGATCGGCAACATGCCCGGCATCTCCGCCGTCGCGGCTGACGACGACTCCGTCCGCGGCTGGGTCGAGTTCAGTCCGTTCAACTACTCGAGCGGCACGAGCGGCCTCGTCGGCGCGCCGCCCCACACGTACGGATACGACTGGAACGACATCTGCAGCTACAGCGGCAGCCACGCCAGCATGCAGGTGCACCGGTTCCTCGAAGGGGCCCGGCATCCGGCGCAGGTGCTCTTTGCGTTCAACCACTGGGCGACGGCCGGCGCCTGCGAGCTCGGCCTCGGCAACTACGCCTGCCACACGAAGGCGTCCCTCGACTGGACGTTCACCTCGCGGCGGGACCAGGCGGACCTGACGACGCTCGACTCGCTCGCCTACGAGGTGGCGCGGATCGAGGTGTGGACGGCCGACGCCGCGAGCCTCTCCGGCGATGCGCCGGCGCCGGTGGGCGTCGACTCGCTCACGTGGCGTCCGCAGGTCTGGACGGACACGACGGCGGGCAGGGTGTGGCGGAACGCGGCGGACGCGACGAGCACGACGGACTATTTCTTCATGCCGGGCTTCGACATGGCGTTCGACGGCGTGGCCGCGTACAAGTCGGTCAACGTGCCGACGCTCATGGTCGCCGACGCGGTCACGATCTCGGGCGACGGCAGCTACGTCTTCGGCGGGGCGGGCTCGATCGACGCGAACACGCTGACGGTCAACCTTTCGGGCAACACCGTGGCCACGCTGAACGGCGGCGGCATCTCCGCGCCGGACATCGTGATCGCGGGCGGCACGCTGAAGCTCACCACGAACCTCGTCGCCGGCGCGCTCGGGCCCGGCCCGGACGGCCGGATCACCGTGGCCGACGGCGGGCGTCTCGCGTTCGAATACCTGTACACGAACACCGCCAACGCGGCGTACTCGAGCCTCGTCTACGACAAGGACATCCACATCGCGGGCCACGGGCCGGACGGCGAGGGCGCGCTCTACCACGCCAACTCGCTTGCGAACAACATGTGGTTCTCCACGCTCGGGCGCGTGACGCTCGACGCCGACGCCTCGATCGGCGGCAACGCCCGCATCGACTTCCGCGCCGGCTGGAGCGGGCGCACCTACAAGGGCCGTCCGCAGATCTACGGGCCGGGGAAGACACTGACCGTCAAGGTGCGATTGGCGAACAGGTCTGCGATGATGGGCCTCGACCTTAACAACACCGACGTCGAGGTCGGCAAGGTCGTCGTCGACGAAGGGGCCTCGCTCGGCTCGGAGGGCACGGTCAACTGGAACATTCCAGGCGGCGTGGACCTGCTGGACGGAGCGCGGCTCGACTGCTACAACACGACGGTGGTCGGCACGGGCACGATCCGGATCAAGGCCGGCTGCACGGCGGAGATACGCGGGCTCAACAGCAACTCCTTCCTCTTCGTGCCGGTGATCGTGGAAGAGGGGGCCACGCTTCTCCTCACCGGCGGCTCGACGGTCTGCTTCGAGGGAGGCCTCGACAACCGCGGCGCGATCCGCCAGACCGCGGGCGGACTCTACTTCCGCGACGACGGCACCGTCAACGGGCTCGAAATCACGAACCTGACGTATGAGGCGGGAACTCTGTACATCGGGCAGGCGGTCCAGGGCGGCATTCCCAAATTCGGCAAGTTCGAGGTGGCGGGCGAGTCGACGGGCACCATCTACCTGCGCACGGCGGAGGACACGGTGATCGACGGCACGAAGTTCGTCGTGAAGGCGCCGAACGCGCTCGTTGTCTTCCTGTCGCGGACGCCCGCGACCGCCTCGATCGACGAGATTCCGCGGATCACGATCAAGAACGCGGCCAACTGGGAAGTCGGCCGGCTGCAATGCAGCGACGGCACGTATTGCGGAAGCGCGGTGTTCGACGGCGGCACGGTGACGGCGGCCTCGCTTGTGACCGACAAAGACTCCAACCACAAATCCGGCCGCTTCGAACTCGTGAACGGCGCGACGATGAGCCTCACGAACTCCGGAACTGCGGCCACGCTCGCCTCCACGACCTCGAAGGGCGAATCGCGCGAGAACCTGCTGATCGTGGGGCCGGGCTGCACGCTCACGGCCCCGAACGGCAACTTCATCAACGGCTATTCGGGACGCTACGCCCACTTCGAAATGGACGAGGGCTCCACGGTGAACCTCAAGGGCGTGTGGGGCCGCCGCCGGTACAACGGGATTCCCGCCAGCGACGGCACGAAGCACGACTCGATCTTCCGCATGAACGGCGGCACGCTGAACATTGGTGCGCAGGGCTTCCTCGCCGGTTATCCGGCGTACGCCTCCAGCTCGCAGAGCTCCGAGGGCCTCAACGTGCACTACAACGAGTCCGGCCCCGTCTTCCGCCTCCACAACGGGACGCTCGGCGCGTTCGAGGACACGGTGGACAACACGTCCTACCGCGCACCGGGCGTGAACATCGTCTTCGGCGAGCGCGGCGACCTCGCGGGGAAGGTGTCGATCACGCCGAACGGGCACGTGCTCAACCTGCGCACGGGCCTCAAGGGCTATTCGGACGTGACGGTGAAGGGCAGCGGCACGTTCCAGTCGAGCCGGTACTCGATGGGAATCCCGCGCGGACGCTGGAAGGTGGAGGCGGGCGTGGACGCGCAGCTCTGGGGCGCGGCGGGCTTCGCGCGCGGACTTGAGCTC
>JAFRNO010000526.1 GCA_017430155.1 Kiritimatiellia bacterium
CGATGGACCAGAAGCCCACGAAGGCCCCGATCAAGAACGAGGCATCGAACGGCCTCGCCAACAAGCGCGGTACGATCGCCATGGCGCGCACGATGGTGGTGGACTCCGCCACGAGCCAGTTCTTCATCAACCTCGTCGACAACGACTTCCTCAACTTCCGCGCGCCCACGCCGCAGTACTACGGCTACGCCGTGTTCGGCAAGGTGACGGACGGCATGGACGTGGTCGACAAGATCGCGAAGGTGAAGACCGGCTTCGCCGGCCCCCACCAGAACGTGCCCGAGGAACCCATCGTCATCAAGAAGGTCCACGTGGCCGCCGAACCCGCCGCGCCCCAGGCGCCTGCGCCGCAAGCCCCCGCGAAGTGACCGCGCCCGAGGAGCAGGAGACCGTCGACGGGACGGTGAAGAGCGTCGTTTTCCGCAACGAAGACAACGGCTTCACCATCCTGCACGTCACGCTTACGAGCAACGGGGCGTTCCGCCTCGCCGAGCGCGAGGTGACTGTGCTCGGCACCTGCGCGGCCGCGTGGGAGGGGGAGGAGCTGCACGCCGTGGGCCAGTGGGTGAACGACCCCGTGCGCGGCCGCCAGTTCAAGGCGAAGAGCATCTCCTGCATCCCGCCCAAATCCACCGAGGGCGTGCGCCGCTACCTCGCGAGCGGGCTGATCTACGGCATCGGCCCCGTGCTCGCGAACCGCATCGTCGACAAGTTCGGCGCCGACACGATGGACGTGCTGGAGCACCACTCCGGACGTCTCCGCGAAATCCCCAAGCTCGGCCCGAAGAAGATCGAGAAGATCCGCGAGGCCTGGCGGGAGGCGCGCGGCACGCGCGAGCTGATGATTTTCACGCAGACGTACGGCATCTCCGTGGCGCAGACCACGAAGATCTACCGCAAGTACGGGCCCGACTCCATCGCCGTCATCAAGGCCGACCCCTACCGTCTCAGCCGCGACATCTGGGGCATCGGCTTCACGACGGCGGACCGCATCGCGCGGGCGGTGGGCATGCCGCACGACTCGCCCCTGCGCGCGCGCGCCTCGATCGTCCACACGCTCCAGACGGAGGCGGACGAGGCGGGGCACTGCTGGACGTCCGAGCCCGACCTGCTCCTCCACGCGCAGGAGCTCGTGGGCATCTCCGTGGAGAAGATCGCCGAGGCGCTCGCCGCGGAGGTCGACGCCGGACGCGTCGTGCGCGAGGACGGCCGCATCTACCTCAAGAACCTCTTCTTCAGCGAAAACCGCGTGGCGGCGAAACTGCGCCAGCTGCTCGACGCGCCGCAGTCCTTCGGCGAGATCGACCCCGAGCGGGCGATCAAGTGGTGGGAGGGGAAGACGGGCTTCACGCTCGCCCCCGCGCAGCTCAACGCGGTGCGCCTCGCGCTGCGGTCGAAGGTCTGCATCGTGACGGGCGGCCCCGGCGTGGGCAAGACCACGATCATCCGCGCGCTCGTGGAGATCTACGGCGCGCGCCGCGTGGGCGGCAAGCCCGCGATCAAGGTCCTCCTCTCCGCGCCCACCGGACGCGCCGCGAAGCGCATGACGGAGTCCACCGGCGCGCCCGCGGTGACGGTGCACCGTCTCCTCAAGTACAACCCGCAGACGAACGAGTTCACCTACAACGCGGACAACCCGGTGCCCGGCGACGTGTTCGTGTTCGACGAGACGTCGATGGTCGACATCAAGCTCATGGACGACCTCCTCGCGGCCCTCCCCGCGCACGCCACGCTCATCCTCGTGGGCGACACGGACCAGCTGCCGTCCGTCGGCCCCGGCAACGTGCTGCACGACCTCATCGCCTCCGGCGTGATCCCCGCCGCGCGCCTCACGGAAATCTTCCGTCAGGACAGCTCCGGCCTCATCGTGCGCAACGCCCACCATGTGAACGCGGGCGAGCCGTTCGAGACGGGCACGGGCGAGAGCGACTTCTACTTCATCCAGCAGGAGGATCCGCAGAAGGCGCTCGCCTACGCGCTTGACTTCATGGTCACGCGCATCCCGCGGAAGTTCCGCATGGAGCCGCTCCAGGACGTGCAGGTGCTCACGCCCATGCGCAAGAACCTCCTCGGCGCGGAGAACCTCAACGCCGTCGTGCAAGAGCGCCTGAACGGCACGGGGCCGTCCCTCCAGCGCGGCGGCACGGTCTTCCGCGCGGGCGACCGCGTGATGCAGCTGCGGAACAACTACGACAAGGACGTCTACAACGGCGACATCGGCTTCGTGAAGGCGGTCGACGCGGAGAACCGTTCGCTCGTGGTGCTGTTCGACGGGCGTCCCGTGGAGTACGGGCGCGGCGACCTCGACGAGCTCGTGCTCGCGTACGCCACCACGATCCACAAGTCGCAGGGCAGCGAGTACCCTGCCGTGATCCTGCTCCTCCACCGCCAGCACTACATGATGCTCGAGCGCAACCTGCTCTACACGGCGATCACGCGCGGCAAGAAGCTCGTCCTAGTGATCGGCTCCGCGTGGGCGGTCAAGAAGGCCATCGAGACCAACACCGTCCGCGAGCGCCGCACCACCCTCGCCGAACGGCTGCGTGGACATGAAATGACGGGAAATCCGTAGATTTTTATCCTATAACGAAAGCCGCCGCCCGGCTTGAGCAGAATCCTCTGCCCGAAGGCAGAGGATTTTTGGTATACTGTGGGCGCTTTCGCGGCGCAGGTGCGCGGCGGGAGCTAGCTGACGCGGGGGAGAAATCCCGCTTTGGCGAATCAGGTATTTTGCGCTGACACGCAAACGACGTTCGTCGGAAACTTGGCGGTTTCAATTGTACGAGATGTACAATGAGAGAACGGAGTTTGACAGGGTCGCGCAGGCGGTTTTATGCCGTCTTGCGTGCCCTTGTCTTCTCTTTCTCTCATGGGCACGCCAAGGCCCCCGACGAGGGAGTAAGACGAGGCACGCATTTTTGTTGTCCCATGCTTCTCACCCAATCGTCTCCTTCGTGACGGCACACGATGCCGCAGTGGTAAGGCGTGGACCCCGGCCGCGCCGCAACGAAGGAGAGCGATTGATGCGCACGACGACAAGCAGAACTCCGTGCCCCACGGCAGACGACTTCTATCCTCCCGCCATCCTAGAGGAGGAGCTGAAGAACAGGGTCGCCGCCGACTGGTTCGGCGCGTTCGACTGCTCACACATTCTCGGGAAGGTCGATTTCTGCGCGGCGGTTGCCGCAACCGACCTCCCGTTGTGCGACGCCGAGTCCGTCGTGTGGGCGGAGGCGAAGCGTGGCATGGACGCGCCGCTCGACTTCGCGCTCGTCCAGCTCATTCTTACCATCGGCAAGGAACGAACTTTCGACCGGCACCTTCCGCCCAAGTACCTTGCCGCCTTCAACGCCGCGCGGATCGCGTTCATTCCCTATTCGGAGGTGGTGGAA
>JAFRNO010000527.1 GCA_017430155.1 Kiritimatiellia bacterium
GAGCGCTCCACCTCGGCCGTGAAGTCCACGTGTCCGGGAGTGTCGATCAGGGACAGACGGTAGGCGCCCCACTGCACGCACGTGGCGGCGGACTGGATCGTGATGCCGCGCTCCTGCTCCTGGACCATGAAGTCCATCGTCGCGGCGCCATCGTGCACTTCGCCGATCTTGTAGTTCTTGCCGGAATAGTAGAGGATGCGCTCCGACGTGGTCGTCTTGCCGCCGTCGATGTGCGCCATGATGCCGAAGTTCCGAACTTTTTCCAGCGGAAACGCTTTCTTGTCTGCCATTTTTACTCCTTTGGTCTGCAAAAGTGAGGCAATAGTTTACTAAAAACCCCGCCGCGTTGCAAGGGGGGATCTGACCGAATTTTTGCCGCCGCGCAGGCGGCGCGAAAATGTGGTATACTAGCCGCATTCCATCAAAGGAGACATATGAAAAAGATGATTCTGTTGTCGTGCGCCCTCGCCGCCGCCGCCACGTTCGGCGGGCCGGGACGCGTTTTCCCGCAGGTCAAGCCCGCCGACGAGGCGAAGCTCGTCCAACTCGTTGCCGACTGGCCCGCCGCCCCGGCCGCCAAGCCGCGCAAGATCCTCGTGTGCAACTACCTGCGCGGCTGCGAGTGGCACGGACCGTCCGTCTCCTACGGCACGCGCCTCTTCGCCCTCGCGAGCGTGAAAGGCGGCTACACGGTCGATTTCACCGACATCCGCCAGCTCGCCATCAAGGGCCTGCTCGACGGCTATGACGCCGTGGTCCTCAACAACACCACCAACTTCCAGGAGGCGGAGGCCCCCGGCGTCTCCGAGAACCTGCTCGACTACGTCTCCAAGGGCGGCGGGCTCCTCCTCGTCCACTCCGCCGTCGACGCGTTCAACGACTCGCCGACCGTGCAGGAGATGAACGGCGGACTCTTCTGGGCGCACCCTTGGACGGCCGGCGGCGGCGACTGGTGCTTCCGCAACGAGGAACCCGACCACCCGCTCATGGCCTCCTTCAAGTCGCTCCCGCCCATCTTCCACCTGGGCGACGAGATCTACATGCATCCCACGCCCCCCTTCGACCGCTCCAAGGTGCGCGTGCTCATCTCGCTCTGCCTCGACGACGCGAACACCGCCGCCGCGATGAAGAAGTTTATCAAGAAGCGCGGCGAGGACAAGGTCCGCGCCGACCGCGACTTCGCCGTCTCTTGGTGCCGCCGCTGGGGCAAGGGCCGCGTGTTCTACACCACCTACGCCCACGACACGCGCGCCTGGCTCGATCCCGCACGCCTCTACCACATCCTCGGCGGACTCCAGTACGCCACCGGCGACGTGAAGGTGGACGACTCTCCGCGCAACGACAGGAAGTGAGCGTGCCATGACGACTCGCCGCGCCTTTCTCCAGTCCGCCGCCCTCGCCGCGCCAGCCCTTTTCGGCGGCGTCGCCGCCCTGCCCCGTCCCAAGCCGTCGAACCGCGTCACCCTCGCCGTCATCGGCTGCGGCTACCAGGCGACGTTCGACAACGTCAAGACCTTCCTGCTCGACCCGCGCGTGCAGGTGGTCATGGCGTGCGACCCCATCCTCCGCGCACCCGGCTACGGCTACCGCGCCGAACTGAAGGCCGGACGCGCCGTCCTGAAGGAGAAGGTGGACGCCTTCTACGGCAACCACGACTGCCGCATGGAGAGCGACTGGCGCAAGGTGGTGGACGACCCGTCCATCGATGCCGTCCTGGTGACGACGCCCGACCACTGGCACGCCACGATCGGCATCGCCGCCATGCGCAAGGGGAAGCACGTCTACGGACAGAAACCCCTCGCGCTCGGCATCTCCGAAGGCCAGGTCATGGCGCGCGTCGCCCGCGAGACGGGCGTCGTGTTCCAGACCGGCTCGCAGCAGCGCAGCGCGGGCGAGTTCCGCGTCGCCTGCGAGATCGTGCGCAACGGTTACCTCGGCGAGCTGAAGGGATGCGAGATCAAGCTGGAGACGAACCGCGGCGGGTGTTGGGGACACGGCTACAACCGCGAGCGCCGCACGCCGCCGGCCTATTTCGAACCCGGCATGTGGGATCTCTGGCAGGGCCCCGCCCGCCACTGGGAAGACAACGCCTTCATCCCCGGCATCCACGAGCCGATGGTGTGGCGCTTCAACTCCCGCACCGGCAATGGCATGCTCGCGGACTGGGGCGCGCACCACTTCGACATCCTCCAGTGGGCGCTCGGCAAGGACGACAGCGGCCCCGTCGCCATCGAAAACATGACCACCAACCTCCCCGAAGACGACGAGGTCTTCGATTTCGCCGACGTCTTCGACTTCGACTTCGTCTACGAGAACGGCTTCCGCTGCCACGTCTCGAACGGCCACATGGACGACCCCGTCTTCAAGTTCCACAACGGCGTCCTCTTCCACGGCACGGAGGGCGACCTCCTCGTGCGCCGCGGCTTCATCAAGCTGCCGCCCAAGCTGAAGAAGTGGCGGGAGAAGAAAGACCTCAAGGATTCGGACATCCACCTCCACAAGTCGCGCGGGCCGCACGAGTCGGACTTCATCGACGGCATCTGCCTCGGCACGCCCGTCGCCGCGCCCTGCGCCGTCGGACACCGCTCCGCCACGCTCTGCCACCTCGCCAACATCTGCGAGCACCTGCGCATCAAGGGCCTCCGCTGGGATCCCGTCGCCGAGCGCGTCATCGGCAACGACGCCGCCCAGAAGCTCACCGTCGTCCCCCACCACAACGGCTGGACGTTCGGCGCGTAGTTGGTCGTTTGCCTTCAACAATCATGCCAGAACATATCTTCTACTGCGCGATTGCCTTCAATCGGTCGTGGAAGCGGAAGAGGTAACGTGACCTGGCCTCGTCGGAGAGCGCCGACTCCGCAAGCATCCGCTCCACGGCGGCACGACGTTCGGCGAACAGGGCGATCAGCCCGCGCACCTCGTCCTCCGCAACGCCAAAGGCCCGCCCCAGTTCGATGAAATCGGCGGAAGAGTAGAAGCCGAGCGTCTCGTATGCCAGAGTGAAATGCCCGTCCGCGAAAAAGTCGAGTCCGGTGGCGGTCGGCTCGTTCGGGAAATGCACGGACTTGTTCAGGAGATCGTATGCCGGCGTGAGGATATAGTCGCCCTGGTCGCTTCGATAGAGAGAGAAGTTCTTCAAGTGCGCGTCGCCGTTTGCGAAAACATAGTTGAAGAGAATGAGGAAAAACACCTTCGGGTTCTCCACCGCCGCCGCCGGACAGAACCTGCGCATCAGTCCCGCCAGTTCTTCATAGCTCGCGTCGTACTTGTAGTTCTCGCCATGCGTTTCGGACGTTCGCCCCGAGAGCTGGCAGAAATCCTCCTGCTGCACGCGCTCGCCGTTGCGCCGGTCGAAGCGTCGGGTAAGATAGGCGTATTCGCCGTCCTTCATCTCGACAAGTTCGTGTTCAGCCGTTCTGACCCGAAACACCTTCTCCGCGATGTCCATCGTGAGCGCCTCGTTCGCCGGAATGTCCGCCGCAAGTTCCGCGAACGTGTTGCGGGGAATGGGTTTCAAAATGTAGTCGCCGCCGGACTCGACGACGGCGAATCCGCCACGGATGCGCATCAGCTGCACCTTGTCCTGCACCCCGGAAATGGACGCGCGGCGGGTCTTCTCCCTGTTGACGGGGAGGTTCAGGTCAGACACCGAGAAGTCAAGCCTTAACATATACCGCTCCTATCGCTCCGTACGCGCTCGTCTCGAGAAGGCGCGTGAAGTGGTCGTTTTCGTCAATGTGCAGTTCGCGGCACTGGCGCTCCTTCTGCGCGCCCTCGGCGAGCAATCCGAAGAAAAACGAGAAAAGCACCTTTGAACGGTACTCGCGCTGCGTCTTGGGGAGCGTCGCCGATATGTCCGGCATAGAGGAGTCGGCAAAGTAGAGCGGGTCGTATCGGAAGAGGTACCCCTCCTCGTCCTTGACGAGCGTCCCTGCCGGGATGTCACGATAATACACGGTTCCGCTCTTCATACGCCAACCCTCACCTTGAAGCCCACAGTTTCCGCCACCTTGACAAGCGTGTCAAGTGTGACATTACCCTCACCCGTCTCAATGTTTGAGAGAGTATGCACCGAAACACCGCTCAACTTCGCCAGCCTCGCCTGCGTGATGTCAAGCGTGTCGCGCCGCTCGACAATCGCCCTTCCTATTTCTTTTTTGTTCATCAAAGTGAATAATACTCTTTTTTTAGTCGCAAAGCAAGTCGATTCCTTGAGAAATTTTCATTCTAATGAATCGAGCCTATTCGTAAGATTACGGTGCGGAACAAGAATTCACGCCGTTTCGATTTTCGCGCCGCAATGCACGCACGCAACCTTTTCTCCTATGCAGACTATTCCACCTTGATCATATCAACTAAAGAGTTGAAGTATTCTTGACTCCAGATGTCAAGACAGGAAGCGTCCTTCAGGAACGGGCGGACATCTTCGCTCGCAGCCTTGAAGTCGATTGACGCAATGCGCTTTCTGAAAGCGGCGACAAGCGCATCCCGAGAAGAGAGGTCGGTTTCGGGAGCAACCTCCCGACAACGCTCCACCAGATGCCCCAAGTGGCACGCAAAGCCGTTCCTTACATACCACTCAAGATCATACCAGTCACGGCCCTTGGTACGCGTACGCCAAGCGCGAAAGAGCGCGGCACTGACCTTGCCGGCAAACAGGTCCCCTATGGAATAGACGCGAATCCAGCGCGAAACAGGCTTGATCAGTAACTTCTGTTCCGTCGAGAACCCTGGTGGTGGCGCGATATCAACCTCAATCTTGACTTTGATCTGCTTTTGCGTTGTAAAGCCGATTCTGAACACCTTCGACGATTCCTTCAGAAATGCACTCTCCACGGATGAAGGCCGTCCCTTGTGCTTCAATTGGATTTCCACCTCCTTCCCCGCAAGGTCAAATTCCTCCTTTATCGCGGGAAAGAATGCCTCGAAGTCGAACGCGGAATCGGGCTTGAGCAATGAAAAGTCCATATCCTCGGAGAACCGTTCCATTCCGTAGAAAAGGTGCAGACAGGTTCCGCCATAGAACGCCGCCTTTTCGAAGAAACCGCCCCTGGCAAGTCCCGCTAGCGCAATGAGCTGCATGACCTCTTGCTGAACGGCAATCCGTTCGGCAGCGGACTTCGGGGCATAGCTTTCAACCATGGAATCATAGAGTGTCATGAGAATATCCTTTCCAATGCCTTCATCAACAGAGGCTTGTGTCCACACGCCGACATTTCCCGCAGAACCGTCTTGTCTGGATCCTCAAAGGCGTCAAAGTCCAAACGTATGTCTTCTTCAAGAAACGCCCTCAGCGAATCAGAAGATGAAATTCTCAGATTCGATCTTGCAAGGAGCAAATCACCAAGGGCCTTTTCCGGTGATGCCACCAAAGAACTGCCCCCGCCAGAATCCATGGTTCTAACTCCGATCGAGAACCAATCGCCGGGCAAGGTTCGATAGGAGAACATTCCAAGTGGCGTCGTAAACCGCTTTGCGCGCTTTACACAAGCCGACATTGTCTCGTTGACACGCTCCGGAATGAGTCCATACATCGAAAGTGCCGTCTCAAATGACACATACGACGGACCGTAGATGGCGTTTGCAATGACATTCAAATCCGGGGCCTGTCCACTGATCTCAGACGAAAGACAATAGAGCCCACGCTTGATACGAACGAGATGACCTTCGGCCACAAGCGCGGAAATCTTGGCAAGAACAGCCGAATAATCCTCAAGTTCGCCAGCGAGCACATCGGTCGTGAATGGCACCGCACCAAACTTCAAGAGCCTTTTTCTTTGCAGAATATCCACAGTTAATCAACTCCGAATTGATTTTCTGCGCACATTCTACCAAAGCGTATCCTCCATGTCAATCACATGAAGACAAATTCTATTTGTAAGATTACGGGCGGTACTCGCAACGGCCGCGGGAGCGTGGGACGAATCCTGGCATGTCAGCCTCGGGCGTGCGCCACGCCTCGCGCGCCGCCTCGTGCGCGATGTCCAGCAGCTCCTTCCAGACCAGATCCTGCCGCGAGGCGAACGAGAACTTCCCGTTCGCCGTGCAGCCGCGCCCGCCGTCCTGCTTCGGCAGATGCGCCGTCAGCACCGGACTCGCGGTCGGCTCGGTGAGGTCGAACCACCACCACTGCGGCTCAACGAAGTTGGTATTCTTCACGCGCACGTCCATCTTTCCGTGGCAGGACGCACAGTTCTTCGCATAGAGCGGCGCAAAGCGTTTCGTAAACCACGGCTTGAGCGCGGCGCTGTCAGGCTCACCCCACTTGTCGCGGTCGCCCTTCCCCTTCACATGGGCATGGTCAAACGTGGCGTAGTAGGGAATCATCGCGTCGAGCCACTCGTAGACGATCCGCTTGTCCGCCGCCGGCATGTCCACGCCGTGGTGCGACTTCTCGAGGTAGTCCGGCAGGCGGCTCCCGAACGTTCCGCTCTCCTTCGCGCGGAACGGCTCCGTCAGGCCCGTCAGCAGATGGAACGACTGCACGAGCGGCTTCTCGGTGCTGTCGCCCGTGAACCAGGCGCGGAACACGCGGTCGGACTTCGAGCGGTTGACGAGCGAGTCGTACGACATGTTGAAGAAGCGCGTGTAGTGTCCCGTAAGGTTCATCCCCTTCGGCGGATTCGCGCCGGAATGGCAACGCACGCAGTGTCGGTCCCACACCGGCTGGACCACCTTGTTGTAGTCAAGCACGCCCGCGTTCCCCCACGGCGGCGGTTCAAGCGGCGCAGGCGCCTTGCGCGCGGCAAGCGCGGACATCGGCACGGCGGCCGTGCGTCGGTTCTCGTGACATCCCGTGCAGCTCTGCGTCTCGCCCGGCATCAGGTTGATCGCGCTCGTCATCCGCACGAGCTCGCGCCCTGCGCCGTCGACGAGCTGCAGATAGATTTCTTTCCGCGCAGGTGCCTGGAAGAACACGCTGCCGTCCGCCGCGACCGGCGCGTAGCCCCACACGCGCTTGGGATAATATGACGACGCCCCCGCGAGCGGTCCCTGGTCGAGGACGCCGTTCCACGTGCGGTTGACGGTCTTCGGAATCTGCTCCATCACGCGCACGGCCTTCACCTCGCCACGCGGCAGTTTCTCCGCAAAGCCCTTGTAGACGTCCGAGACGAACAGCTGCCCCATCGGCACCGTCTCGCGCGCCGACTGCCCGGGCGGCGCGGCCTCCAGCGTCACGGTCACCGGCGCGGGGGCGTCAAACGGAGCCAGTTCCTTCGGCGCAGGACGCGCCACGAACGGCGTCGCGCCGAACACGCTTGTCTCGGGGTCTTCGTAGACGACGGCGCGGCGGCCATCGTCCGCAAGCAGCATCAGGCGAAACCTCTTCGCCTGCGCATCGCCGCACGAGGCGAGGAAACGGCCCGGCCTCACCGGCGCGGGCCAGCACCAGCCCCAGTCGTACCGGCGGTCGAACACGGACGGTATCTCCGGCGTGAGCCAGCGCATGGACGGCGCGTCGTCGCCTTCCGGCCCCTCCCGGTTCGAGACGATGCCGATCGCGCCGTACGGCGAGTGGTGGTGGGGTGCGAAGGTGCAGACAACCGATCCGTAGTTGCCCGGAATCTCGCGCGCTTGGATGAACGCCGCAGGATCTTCGGTGAGATTGCCGAACCAGAGCGACATCTGCCGCCCGTCGGGATACTGCGTCCAGAGCGAATGGCGGAAGGTCAGGTTCCAGTCTACGTACTCCCAACGCGTGTAGAGAAGCCGCCCGTCGGAGAGGACGGAGAGGTAAAGGTCGGCGAGCGTGTTCGAGCTGAGATCGCGCACGTTGCCGCCGTCGGCGTCCATCACGTGCACGTGCGTGGACGGACCCGGCTGGCAAACCGTGTGCGTGAACGGCGCGCGCGTGGAGAGAAACGCGATGCGCCCGCCGGGGAGATAGGCCGGGCTCGCGTTGTGCGCCTGCGGCGTATCGGTGAGCTGACGAAGCCCCGTGCCATCCGTCCGCATCTCGAATATCTGCCAGGTCTTCGCACCATGACGGCGCATGGTGAACAGCACCTTCGACGTATCTGGAGAAAGCGACATGTCCAGGATGACCGAATCCCGTTCCTCGAACAGTATCCGCGCCTTGCCCGTGGCCGGATCGAAAATACGGATGGAGCAGCCCCATGGCCCGGCCGGATTGGTCTGCCAGACGTAGTTGGGTATGGCGCCCGAACGGAGCGGCGAGCCCGTAAAAAAGAGGATTGGCGGCAGGGCCTTCGCCTCCGCCGCCAGCTCGGACGATTCGCGCCGAGGATCGGGCGCCGGCAAGCGCGGCGGCAGATCCGCACGGAACGCGCGCAGCGCGATGCGGCCCGGTCCGCCCTTGCGCGACGAACGCCCGAGGTTCACGATCCGCGCCACGTGCCTGCCGGGCGCAAGGCCCTTCGCCACGCACGTCTCTTCGCGCAGGGACGAATCGAACGTGCCGACGGACTTCCCGTCCACGAACGCCTCGAAGAATCCGAGCGGCGACGTCTGGTCGCGGAAGGTCATTCCCCCGATCCAGCGGCATGCGCCCCTCCGGTGGCAGACGGAGAACGACGTACCCTCGAACTCCACTTCCACCGCGTCTCCCGCCTTCTCGCTCACCCACGCGTACGGCCACGAGCCCGTGTCGCACCACGCCTTCCACGCGCCCGTCGGCTTGACGAGCGGATTCGTCCAGGACGTCACGGGTGCAGGCAAAATTTCCGACAGTGTCGCGGGCGACTCGGTCTTGGCGTTGGTCTTGTCCGGCGTACCGGCCACTGCGTCGAAGTTCGAGGCGATGAGCCGCCCGCGCCAGAAGATCGGCTCGCCCGGCTGGTTCATCATGCCTTCCAGCCACTTGCCGTCCTCGTCGCGCCGGACGAACTCCACGCGCGCGCCGTCGGGCGACACCTTCGCGATCGCGTTGTTCGAGAAGTCCGCCACGTAGAGCCAGCCGTCCGGTCCGAAGCACATGCCGTCCGTCGTGCGCATCGGACACGACGTCGCGTACTTCAGGAAATCCGGCTTGGCGGGATCGCGCGCGATGTCGAACGGCGACTTCGCGAAGGTCGCGAGCGACGCGACATCCCCCTTCGCGTCGAAGACGACGCGCGAGACCTCGCCGTCGCCGAAGTTGCCCACGTAAAGGCGTCCCTCCGCGTCAAACGCCAGCCCGTCAAGGCCGTATTGGCAGAACTTGTTCTTCGTCGTGACCGTGAGGATCAGGTTCCTGTCGGATTTCGCGTTCGCCACCTTCACGTTCCGGTCCGACGGATCGAAGCGGTAGACGCCGCTCACGAGAAGGCCGGACGCGTCCTTGATCGGCGAGAGGCAACTTTGCGTGAGGTAGAGCTTCCCCTTGTGGAACTTCACGCCGTTGGGATGTTCCATCCCCTCGGCAATGACGTGCCACGCGGACAGCTTGTCGTCCTTGATCTCGAGCCGCAGGAGACGCCCCTGGTTCTTCGTGAGGGCCTCGCCCGTCCACGGCTGGTTGTCCACCACGTACAACGCGCCGTCGTCGCCGTAGGCAATCCCCATCGGCGAGCAACGTCCCGTTACGGGGTTGACGGGGAGGTCAAGCCACTTGTATGGCGCGTCGCCGGGATTGTCGATGCGAAAAAGTGCGCCCGGCTTCTTCGTGTCGGCAAAGTTCGCCGCCGCAATCACAAGTCTGTCCTGCGCGTCGACGGTCATGCCGTCCGGCGTCACGCACCCGTCCGGAAACGTCGCGAATGGTGCCGCCAGGCATCCCAGCGGCAACAGCAATCCAAGTGCGATCTTCATCTTCATCCCAGCAACCCTTCCACAATCGTTCTTCCAGCGCTCGTACCAAGGCGCGTCGCGCCGGCGCGGAGCATCGCGAGCGCGTCCGCGCACGTGCGGATGCCGCCCGCCGCCTTGAGGCCCATGTCGGGGCCGACCGCCTCGCGCATCAGCCGCACGTCCTCCTCCGTGGCCCCGCCCGTGCCGAAGCCCGTGGACGTCTTCACGAAGTCGACGCCCGCCTCGCACGCGATCTTGCAGGAAAGCAGCTTCTCCTCGCGCGTCAGGTAGCAGTTCTCGAAGATGACCTTGGAAACCACGCCCTCGCCCCGGCAGATCTTCGCGAACTCGGAAAGCTCTGCGAGCACGTACGCCGTGTCGCCCGCCTGGAGACGGCGCACATTCTGCACGATGTCCACTTCGCCCGCACCCTTCTCGATCGCGTCGCGCGTCTCGAACAGCTTTGCCTCCGTCGTCATCTGCCCCAGCGGGAAGCCTACTGCCGCGTCCACCATCACCCCCGTGCCCTTTAGGAGTGACGCGCAACGCGCCACCTCGCTTCCGTTCACGGCCACGCTCGCGAATCCGAACTCGGCCGCCTCGCGGCAAAGGTCGTCGATCTTCTCCGGACCTCCGAACGCCTTCAGGTACGTGGAGTCCAGCAACCCCGCCAGCGTCTTCTTCGTCAACTTGTCAACGTCAATCATCGTTTTTCTCCTTCTGCCGTCCTCACCACGTCATCAGGATCTTCAGCGCCTCGCCGGCCTTGACTGCCGCCAGGGCCTTGTCGAGTTCGGCGATGTTGAAACGATGCGTGACGAATTCGGATGCGGAAAGTTTACCTTCTTTTATCCATTCGCACAAGGGGGTCATCGCCGCGCGTTCGCGCCACCGCGTCGGCCACTGGTGGATGATCAGGTTGAAATTGTACGGGCCCTTGCCCTTTTCCAGGAGGAGCGTCGGCTGCGAGATGACGCCGTAGACGCCGATCGTGCCGCCGAGCTTGATCATCGGGATGGCCGCGTTGACGATCTTCTCGTTGCCGACGGCGTCCACGATCACGTCGAACGTTTCCTTCGGGAAGTTCACGTCCGCCGGGGCGAACGTCTCGTCCGCCCCCATTTTCCTTGCCAGCTCGCGCTTGTTGGGAAGCGGGTCGACGAGTCCCACCCACTTGACGCCCATCAGTTTCGTGAACTTCACGAAGGAGAGGCCCACCGGCCCCGCGCCGTAGATGAGCACCTTGTGCTCGGGACGGATCGAGAAGTCGCCGATGCCGCCGTACACCTCGCGCCACGTGCAGAGCACGGCCGCCTCGTCTGCGCCGATCCCCTCCGGCACCACGTTCTGGATGATGCAGCTGTCGTACCAGCCGTGCGCGGCGTCCGCGATCCCATCGCGCTCCATCGCGTCGTGGTCGTTCACGAGCACGTATTCCGAGAAGCCGCCCCAGCCGCCGACGAGACCCGGCACGCCGAAGTCGAACACCATTCCTCCCAGCACGCGGTCGCCGACCTTGAAGCAGGTCGCCTTCTCGCCAACCTTCTCCACGATGCCCGCATTCTCGTGCCCCAGCACCATCGGGTATGTCTCCATACCGGGGAAATGACCTTCAACCAGCTTGCGGTCTGTGGCGTTGCAGAGCGCCATCGTCTCCACCCTCATCAGCGCCTGATAGGGACCCGGCTCCGGCGTCGCGACCTCCTGTACCTCGAATCGCCCGGGCTCGGTTATGACCAATGCTTTCATCTATCTGTTCCTTTCTCTTGTTGCGCCAATCTGGCGTAGATGCTTTCCATTGCACGATACGTGTCGAACATGAGTTTTCGGCGTTCAGCGTAGAATGCCGTGCGCGAGGCGTCCGGCACGATCTCGCCCGCCGTGCGGACAAACCGTTCCGTCGCCGTAAAATCGGGGAAGAGCCCGCACGCGACGCCGCCCGTCACCGCAGCGCCGGTGCTCGTCGCCTCCGCCACGCCCTCCACGGTCTCCACGCGGCATCCGCAGGCGTCCGCCAGGATGGAGAGGAGCGTTTCGCCCTGCGCGCCGCCACCGAGCGCCCGCAGCGTGCCGCCGCAGTCCAGCGTCTCGCGGAAGATGTCGCGGATGCCCGCGAGGCTCATCGCCACGCCCTCCAGCACGGCGCGGTACATCTCCTCCTTCGTGGAGGCGAGGTTGAGTCCCACGAACACGCCCCGCGCATCCGGATTCCACCACGGCGTGCGCTCCCCGCAGAGGTAGGGCAGGAACAGCAAGCCGTTCGCGCCGGACGGCACGGACGCCGCCGC
>JAFRNO010000066.1 GCA_017430155.1 Kiritimatiellia bacterium
CCTCTGGCGAAACCGCTCTCAACTATTCGCGCTATGGTGTGGCCGACGGCGCCGCCGCCGAGACGCTCACATGGCTTTCGGACACCAGCACACCGTTCCGTAGCAATAAGATGATGATCATTCTCCGTTGAAACGCGATGTCGGCTGTATGATAATTCCGTTGCAACCGTTGAAATCTTGCATGAAACGGTTTTTGGCATCTCTTGTTTTCTTTGCGGCGACAGCCGCGCAAATGCTTACGGCCGCCATCATCTTGGACGCACCTGGGCACGTGTACACCGAGCGCGAGTACCCCACCGCCAGCGGCGGCACCCCCGGCCAGGCTTGCGTTATCACTGATTGGCGTGGACGCCAGGTTGGACAACCCGTCGCATGGAGCGACATGGGCACGGCCTCCCTTCCGTGCCTCGGCTTAGGCTACTATCGCGTCAAGAGCGGCGAAGCCGAGACCACCTTCGCCGTCGTGCCCGTCCCCGAATGCCGCATGTTCGACAAGGACTCGTTCTACGGTATAGACACCGCTCAGAGCTGGTTGGCGCAAAAGGGTGCCTTCAGGTGTCCTTGGAACGGTAGCGACACGTATCGTACCATTAGCGACCTTATCTGGCGCGTCGGCCTCCCACACGTGCGCGACCGCCTGAGATGGAGCGAGGTCAATCCCAAGCCGGGCGTCCTCGACTTCAGGCACTACATGTACAACGCTGACTTGCTATGCGCGCGTGGCATTCTCGTCTCCGGCATGTTCCACGACTCGCCCCAATGGGCCGGCAGGCTCGAGAAGCTTCCGTCAGATCTGGCCGCTATCCATGCGTTCTGCGCAAGGGTCGCTGCCACGTTCGGCAATCGCATGGGCAACTGGGAGTTCTGGAACGAGCAGGACATTGGTTTCGCGCCAGAGCCGGCCTGGGACTACGCCGCCGCTCTGAAGGCCGCCTATCTCGGCTTCAAGGCCGGACGTCCAGGAATCGCAGTCCTGCCCGGCGCACTCTGCCGGATGCCAGTCACCTCCTACATGCACGCAATGTACGAGAACGACGCGGCCAAGTACGGCGACGTGTTCAACTACCACATCTACTCCCCAGTGGTGAACTATCCAGCCATTTTCGCAAAGTTGCGCGAGTTTATGGCGCTCTACGGCATCGCGGATCGCGCAATATGGATAACGGAATGCGGCACCGACCTCGAAGGCCATTCCAGCAGCGAGGGGGCCTCCAAAGGGAACATGGCCCATTCCCAGGACCAGGAGATGGTTGTTGCGGAGTTCTACCCCAAGTCGCAGATTGCGTTGCAGATGGAGGGCGTAGCACGCAACTACTTCTTCGTGTTTTGTGCTTATAACGAACGCAATGGAGAGAAGGACTGGGGCGTGATGCGCCGCGACGGGACGGTGAAGCCCGTATATGCTGCGATCAGCGCAATGACTTGTGAGTTGGTCTCTGCCCGCCTTGTCGGCGAGATGCAGGTAGGCAAGGGCCTGAGGGCCTATCTCTTTACGCAGCCGGACGGTACCCAGACGGTCGCGTTCTGGTCGGTCTCGCCTCTTGACACCTCAAAGGGCGGCCAAGTGAGCGCAAAGGATACATGTGCAAGACTTTTCGCGATCCCCGCCGCGAACGGAAACTACCGCCTCACCGACATGTGCGGTTCTCGTTCGCAGGTCACCGTGACGAATGGCGCGCTGGAATTGGAGTCCACACGTTTCCCCGCTTACGTTTCCGGTCTACGCTGCCTCTCCGCCTCCAGGTTGGCGCTTCCACGCGGAAAGGTGAGACCGTATGTGCTCGCAGCCGACGAAGACCTCGCCGTTATCCTGCGCATTGAGTTGAACACGAACGATTTCAAGGTGGCGAGTGAGAAGACGAAGGCCATACTCTGCGCACAGACGGGCCGCATGAACGTACAGGTATGGAACCTTGGAGACTCCGTAAAGACGGGGTGCGTGGAGGTGGCGGGTGGCCGTCTGCGCGGTTTGCCCGAAGATTCGATCAAGCTTGGCCCATTCGGGACTCCTCCCGCCACATTCCACTGCAACGTCGTTGTGCCGGACGATCCGGGCGTGTTCACCCTTGACCTCGTACTTTCCGGGACCTTCAATGGGAAGCGCATTAGTCGGCTCTCTGTGCCGATATGGCTTGAGGACAAGGTCATATCCACGTGCAAACGCATACCGCTCGCGTGGAACAACCTTGAATCGTGGACCCGTAACACGTCCGCGCAGTCGTACAAGGTCAGCTGGGACGAGGCCGAGCAGGCCATACGGTTCGACTTGGAATGGGAAAGCGGGGTCGACCGCTGGTTCTATCCGACGTATAAGCTCTCGCTCCCGCAAGAGAGCTTGTCGGGGGCTCAAATGGTGGCGTTCGAGGTCAAGAGCGCGCAGGACAAGGTGGAGAACGATTTCAAGGGAAGCTACCTCATGCCGATCTCTGGCAAGAAAGGCAAGATGTTGCCGTATCTTTCCTATCCGCCGCCGCTCGGCAGCTGGGAGATGCGGCATGTGGAGCTTCCTGGCGACGGTAGCATGGACGAGGTCAAAGCCATCCGCCTAGGTGCGAATCCCAATGGCATGAAATGCTCGTTCTGGGTGCGCAACATATCCATCCTGAGAAAAAATCGGTCAGCTCGCGCGGAGAGAGCGCCAGCGCCGCCTGGCGGACGAGCCGTGCCATGACGGAGACGGCACCTTTGCTGACCGCCTCGCCGCCCGCTGTGGCAACAACGTGGGACGGCGACGAAGCGAAGATCTATTTGGACGGCTTGCTGGAGACGTCTGTCGTCCGAACGGCTGAAAGCCGGATCGTTCCAGCCTCGAAGCCGCTGTATCTTCTCGGTCAGGACAACTGGGAACGGTGGATGAACGGCAGGGCTTCCGACATGCGCGTCTGGGACAGGGCCCTTTCAGCGGACGAGATCGCCTCCAACCGGTTCTCACGCCTCACCGGACAGGAGAACGGCCTCGCCGGGTACTGGCCGCTAGCCGAGGCGGAGGGGACTGTCGCCACGAACTATGCGGCGGCGGCGCTCATGGGCTACGGCGGAACGCTCTCCGCGAGGTATTCGTTTGTGGAATGCGCCGCCACTCCGTTCGTTGAACGTTCCGGCGGAATGGACGACGCCTGCGTCCTGTCCGGCGGAAGCTTCGACACTCAGATGCGCATCTGGCATCCGTCGTATACGGTGGAGGCATGGATCCGACTGAATGGGCATGGCAATAATGTCGTGTTCTCGCAATTCAAGGACTTTTCCGGGGGAGACTTGAGAATGACTGTGAACAATCAGGGGAAACTCTCCGGATTTTTGCGCAATTTCATTGAAGGCAACTGGGTCTATTCAACTGGAACGGTGCCGCTGAACGTCTGGACGCATGTCGCGCTCTCATACGATGGGCAAAAGATGAAGCTCTACATCAACGGCGTCAAGGACTCGGAATTCGACGGCAACACCGTTGCGCCAAATGGAACTGCTCACTTGTATGCCGGGGGGACGGAGGACGGCACCCTCGGGTTCAACGGACGGCTCAGCGACCTCCGTGTCTGGGACACGGTGCGGACGGACGAGGAAATCGCCGCGAACTACGCAAGCCGCCTGACGGGCGCGGAACCACATCTTCAAGGATACTGGCCCCTGGGCCAGTCTTCCGGCAGCACGGTC
>JAFRNO010000528.1 GCA_017430155.1 Kiritimatiellia bacterium
GGCGTCGACCGCATCGCGTCGATCGACGGGAGGTTCTTCACCTCTCCGTAGTCCGCGCGGCCCGGCACCTTGCCGTCAAGAGCGTACGCGCGGTCTGGCATGTAGCGTATCTCGATCTCGTGCCGGAGGCCAAATGCCACCGCGTAGTTGGCCATCGTGCGCGAAGACATCGGCGTGGGGAATCGCGTCGTCAGGACGACCTCCGGAAACGTATATCGCCACAACTCGGGAAACGGCTCGCCGACATCCGAGCGCACGCCGCCTGAAGCACGTGCCCGGACACGTTCCGCGTCCTGCCGGAAGCTTCCAGGCGTCCAGGAATGGAACAGGCTCACCGCGTCAAGGACCGTATCGTGCAGCCCCTCTGTGAACAATGCGAAGTCCGGACGGGAACCATGCATCGCATCTGCAATCCTGCGTAAGAAGTCAGGACGCTCCTCGCCATAGCTGTACCACGGAACCGGATGACCATGCCCTTGCCCCCAGCATTCAAACGGTGGCGTTACGCCGAGTTGGTCATAGAGGATGGCGTCTGCGCCAAAGTCCCCGGCTTGGCGCGCAAGAGAGGACATGCGGTCGGCCCATGCCCGTCCGCCGAGGCACCCGAGCGCGAACTTGTACACCGGAATGTCCCTGTACTTGTGGTATGTCTGTATCAATGGCGAGCCGTCCCTCTTCACGAGCGCGAGATCCTTGCCGTACTGGTCCCAGAACTTCGTGGCGCCCACTTGCTGGAGCTGTCCGTTCGCGTAGATGCACACGCGGATGCCGCGCCGATGCGCCTCGGCGATGCCGGCCTTGAGTGCCGCCACGCCGCCCATCTTCGGGTCGGGGTCGTAGTCGGGATACAGGTGGTCGTGCCCGCCCACGGTCCAGCCGAACAGGCCGAGGCAGTCGAGTCCGTTCCTCTCCGCCACGTCGCAGAGCTTCGGGATGTCGGCGTAGGTCCACATCACCTCCCCGTTCTGCTGCTTCATGATAACGAGCAGCCATCCGGCAACGTCAGCCGTCCACGCGGGGGCGGCGGCGCGGACGGCATGGACGGAATCAAACCATGCGCGGTAACGTCTCGCCGCGTCATGCCAGTCGCCCCCTATCTTCTCAAAGACCGTCTGCGGCAGGTTCCACTTCTCCCCGGCGCGCAACGACAGACGATGATGGAACCTCACGTCCGCGCCGCCCTCGCCACGGTACCAGCGCACGCCGAGGCTCTTCGGACGGGCACGTGCGTCGTGGACGGCCGCGTAGTACGTGCCGACCCCCGTATCAAGCGCGATCCACGGCATGGTCATGTCGCGCCCCGGATACAGTCCCGTTTCATACGACGAAAATCCATGTCCCGTGTCGTTCCACGGTGCGGCGTCTTCAGTGGAGGCCGGGAACCGCAGCCGTTTCCCGAATCCGTTGGGGACATAAAGCGACGCCGTCGCCTGGCGCACGCCGACCTTGTCGAGCCGAGGCCCGTCGAAAGCCGTCACTCGCATGCCCGCGGCGTTGTTTTTAATGGTGCCGGCATAGGTTCTTCCGGCAGGTGTCGTTCGTTCGTCAATCGTAACCTTGATGTCCAGTGTCGTACCCTCTACCGCGAGTGCGTCGTATTCGTACCGGCGCGTGCCCTTCGTGGTCTCCGTGACGCGGCATTTCTGCCGGACACTTTCCACCTCCACGGGCGAAGACGCGCCTTCCCGCGCAAGAACAAGGTGCCAGAAGAGCGGAGAAGCACCGGAGGCGACGCATTTCACGTTGTCGAGGTCAACGTCCGCGATGCCGGAGAGAAAGTCATGCGGGTTTGGCGCGGACGAGCCCTTCAAGGGCGCGATGAATTCGAACACCACGTCCGACAAGCGCCAGTCGCGCACGTTGTCCTGCGGACGGCAGGCAATGCGCGGCGGTCCGGGCATCGTGAAGCGGCAATGCGAGAAGGACACATCCCGTATGAACGCCACAGGCGTGGTGTTGCCGAGCGAGACCAGATCAAACGAGCGGTCGCATGCAACCGACATGTTCGAGAACCGGATGTTTTCCGCGGAGAACGGAAGAAGCGACTCCGGCGGAGGGGGCACGAGGCCACGTCCGCGCGGCGGATCCATCCAGTCCCTCGGTGGAGCCGGCTCGCTGGGAGCAGTGAACCCCCCGCCCCAGCGCGACTGGCTACACACGATGTTGTTGAACGCGACGTCGCGCATGGGGCCATCGCCAGTCCACCCCAGGCGGATCGCATAGGCTCCGCCCGAACGGAGTATGCAGTTATCGACCGCCACGCGTTCACAGGGGCGCGGCTTCTTCATCTGTTCCTGATGGGTGCGAATGATAAGGGAATCGTCTTGTGAGTCAATGATGCAATCCGAGACAACCACCTCCCTGCAACCGCCGAAATGGAGTCCGTCACCATTTGGAAAACGATGGTCTGCTTCAATGCGCACGCCGCGTACCCCCACACGATCACAGTCTAGAAACCACGTGCTCCAGCCAGCAGGATGGAAGATGAGCACGTCGTCCAGACGTACGTCTCTGCATCCGACGAAGAATACGCAACGCCCCGTGATGTTCGTGTCGCTATTACGCCACCAATGATAGCCTGTCCAGTTCTTTCTCCCCGTCTTGTGATGGAACGCCTCGGCGTTTCCGTCTATTGTTCCTGTACCCGTGATGGCGACATTGGTCTGACCGACCGTATAGAACATGGCGCGCTTATTGAAGCGCGGCGCCCGCTCCGAATTCCACACGCCGGTCATGCCAAACTCGGGGTACTTGTACGGATCTTCGCCGCCTTTCAGCGTGGCGCCGCGCTCAATATGGAGATCGACGTTGTTTTTCAGGTTCAAGGTGTAGGTCTTGTACACGCCGCCGCCCGGCACAAGCACGCGGCCACCGCCCGAGATACTGCATTCGTCAATGGCCTTCTGGATGGCGGCGGTGTTGTCTGTCGTGCCATCGCCGCGCGCGCCGAAGTCCAAGATGTCCGTCGACCGCGCGCATGCGGCCGATGCCGCCAGCGAAAACGCCGTCATGAGGATTTCGATTCTTGATGCCATGGTCTTTCCTTCTTGGCTGGTTGCATTGAACCGCAAAAAACTTCCAAGCCTCATTTGCCGCCGCACCGCTCGCACGGATACGACTTCGGCGCCTTGTAGCCGGGTTTGTCCACCGGGCGCACCTCGTCGAACTGGACGTAGACGGAGTTCATGCGAATGTCCGTCACGCCGGGTGCCAGTCCGGCATCCGACTTCGGGAAGAACCTCACGAGGTGCGTGGCGTGGCCGGGAACCTCGGCGGAGTAGCGGATGCCGTAGATGCCCTCGTCCTTCTGCCGCCAGAGATCGCGGACAAGCCA
>JAFRNO010000529.1 GCA_017430155.1 Kiritimatiellia bacterium
ATGCGCTCGATGTCGCCGATCACGCCCTCCTTCATCCACTGCACCGCCGCGCGGTCGCCCGTGTCGCCCGTCACCTGCGCGCCGATCTCCGTCACCACGCCGGACTTCTTCGCCACCTCGAAGAGCAGCTTGCTTTCGTTGAGACCGCGACAGAGCGGTTTCTGGCAGTAGACGTGCTTGCCGCGCCGCATCGCGGTGACGGCGATGAGCGTGTGCAGGTGGTCGGGCGTCGAGACGTTCACGGAGTCGATCTTGTCGCCCTCCTTCTCGAAGAGCTCGCGCCAGTCCTGGTAAGTGCGGAGGCCGGGCACGGCCTTCTTGAGGCCCGCCATGTGCGCGGTGTCCACGTCGCATCCCGCCACGATGTCCACCTTCGGGTGCTTGATGAAGTTCTGCCAGTCGCTGTAACCCTTGCCGCCCGTGCCGATGCAGGCGTGCGCGAGACGCGAGTTGAGGTTCTGTCCGCGCACGAGGGCGGGAAACCCGATGCCGACGGCGGCCGCGCCGCCGATGAATGCTCTCCGTGTCGTCTTCACTTCCAGTCTCCTTCCTGCACGCGGATGTTGCGGAAATACGTGGATGCCCCCTGGTGCTTGCCCTGCAGGCCGATGCGCCCGCGCTTGACGATCTCCGCCCACGGCTTCGTATGGAGCGGCGGCACCTTGGAGCCGTCGGGGTTGATCTTGTTGCTCGCGTGCGCCGAGAGGTTCTCGTCGATCACCTCCGTGTTGTTGAGGACGATGCGGATCTGCTGCCCCCGCGCGAAGATCGTCATGCGGTTCCATTCGCCGGTGGGCTTGAGCGCCTCCGTCTTCGGCTTGCAGTGGCCGTAGAGCGCGGCCGTGCGCTGGTAGGGCGTACAGTTCTTCCAGCACGGCGCGGGATCGTCCATCAGCTGCACCTCGATCTTGTTCGGCACGAGGTTCTTAAGGTCGCTCGCGTAGATGTACACGCCGCTGTTCGCGCCCGGGTCGAACTTGAACTCGAGGTCGAGCACGAACGGACCGTACTCCGCCTTGGAGAAGAGCAGCACGTCCTTCGAGGCGGTGAGGTTGCCCTCCCCGTCGCGGAACCACACGCCCTTCGTGTCCTCGGCGTTCGAGAGGTCCTGCGCGAACAGTTCGGGCCACGCATCCGTGTTCGGGTGCAGGCCGTCCGCCGGCAGCGCCCACGCGTTCAGTGCGGCGCATATTCCCGCCAACGCGAAAATTTCAATCTTCTTCATCTCTCTTTTGTCTCCTTGTTTGGGCAACGCCAATATGATACTAAAAAAACGCCTTCAACGAAACACCTGATAGGTCAGGAATTTCAGCCGGCGGACATCGCTACGCCACCTCCTCGGACAGCTGGCCAAGACGACTGGCGATGCCGGCTTCGATCTCCGGATACACCATGGATGGCCATTTGCGCTGACAACGCCGCGCCACGAGAGGCGCCTCCCGCCTGACCCTGCGCGAGACCTTCGCAATCTCGCGGAGCATCATCTTCTCGGATACGCCGACTTTCGCCGCCATGCGGGTGAACTTTCCGATGGTAATCCACTTGAACGCATATTCACCGTCAATCTTCATCGCCATGCGCCTCCCGACGTCGGGATAGACGGCGGTGCTCATCACGTCGTACATCGGGGCAAGCGTCGCCACGCCGTCCAGATAGAGAACCGAGAAGTTCTTCCCGTGGGCATCGCCGTCCCCGACGAGGAAGTTGAAGATCAGACGGTCGATGAACTCAAGCCTGTCGGCAGCAGAAACCGCAAGCTCGCCCAGAAGCCGAAACGACGCGGCAATTCCCGGGCCGCCGAGCGCCTCGTACTTGCGCTTGGGGTCGATGCCGAGCATCTGGCAGAAGTCCTCCTGATGCAGACGCGTCACGCGCCCGTCCGCCAGCGCCCGGTCGTAGCGCGTGGAGACGAAACGTCGCTTGCCGCCGATGACCACGATGTCCGACTCCGCGGCGGACAGTCCGCAGGCCGAGGCCAGCTTCATCGCATACCACTCGTTCTCCACGCTTCCGGGATAGCTGCGCATCTCAGTCTTGATGATGTGCGTCGAAGGCGTTCCGTTCAACGGCAGCACGACACGCCCGTCCTTGACGCACGCAATCAGCTTGTCCTGCGCTCCCGCACCGGAAATACGAAAACCTTCCTCACCGATGTCGAGGGGACGCTTCTCCAGATTGTCAAGGATGTTTCCGGCCTCTTCGTCAGACAGTTCGCGAAATGCGCCGCCGACATCCGCGGCGGGCAGATGCCCGGACGGGAAGAAGGATACGGCCCCGGCGCAGTCGCCGCCAATCGCCTTGAGGAACGCAAAGGTGTTCTCGCGCGGAATCTGCAGGATGTCCCCGAGACGCGTTCGGATGATGTCATCCGGAAGAAGATTGGAGAGGACAGGCTCCACATCCCTGTGCGAGTAAGGTTCGGGGCGCAACGCCAGCGCGTGGGAAAGCGGCTCGCGAACACCGGACGACAGATAGCCGGCATCGTACGTGAAGGACAACGAACCGTTCTCGTCGTCAAGACGACCGACTTTCCGGTCGTTCAGGTAGACGTCGAGGGATTCCATTCAACCGCCTCCTTCTGGTCGGCTATGTAAAGACCCGCGCCAAGTGCATCGAGGACTTTCAGCATCTCGCGTATGCGAGCCGTCTCTTTGCCGCGCTCAAGTTCTGAAATGTAGCGCTGCCCTGTCCCAGCAAGTCCCGCAAGCGTTTCCTGCGAAACGCCTTGTGCCTTGCGGATTGAGCGAATCTTGGCACCAATTGCCGATATGTCTCTGAGTTTGTTCATGATTTCAATTACCGAACGGTATTATATCATGTCCTCCAACACCAAGTCAATGCCAAATACTACCGATCGGTACTTGAAATTTCAACATCCAAAGATGCCGCCGCAACCATCACATTACTCGCTTTCTATCGCAATCTTGTCGGTGGTGTAGATGAGATGGTAGTCGGGATGGCGCCAGAGGTAGGAGGCGGGGAGGAACGGCGTGGGCTCGCCGCCGCGCGCGAAGATGGCCGTGAGCGGCGCGGTCTGCTCCGCAAAGCAGGCGAGGAGGAGGCACTTCTTCGCGGCGAGGATCGGCGCCATACCCATCGTGGCGGCGTAGCGTGGCACGAGCGACGAATCGCCGCCGGCCGTGACCGCGGTGTTCTGCTCGATCGTCTCCTTCGAGAGCGGCAGCACGCGCGTGGGGAGCGCGCCGAACGCCTCGACGGAGATCTCGTCCTCGCGCATCGGCTCGTTGAACGCGATGTGTCCGTTGAAGCCGATGCCGAGGAGCTGGAGGTCGAGTCCGCCGGCCGCGGCGATCGCGGGATCGTACGTCTCGGGCGAGGCGGGTTCCGGGAAGTGCGCGTTCTCCTC
>JAFRNO010000530.1 GCA_017430155.1 Kiritimatiellia bacterium
CCCCCTTCCCGTCGGCGAACACGAACGACGGCGCCGTGAGGAGCGGCGCGGACGTCCCGCCCGTCGCGGCGGCGGGCAGCTCCAGGTCGCCGCCCGGATATGCCTGCGTGAAGGCGACCGTGCCGTCGACGAGGCGCGTCGCGCCCGCGTAGGTGTTTGCGCCCGAGAGCGTGAGCGTGCCCGTGCCGGCCTTCGTGAGGCCGCCCACGCCGGAGAGGACGCCTGAAAGCGTGACCACCGCGTTCGTCGTATCGAACGTCACGCCGCCGTGTGACCCCGTGAGGTCGATGGCGAGCGGACACGCGAAACCTGCCGCCGCCGTCGCGCGGATCGTGCCGCCGCCCAGATGGATCTCGTAGCGGTCGTTCGTCGAGCTCTTGCGGATGCCGTTCAAGCCCACGTTCAGCTCGCCGCCGGTCACGTTCAGGATGCCGTATCCCTTGCCGCCCGGCCGGCCGTTCAGATTCACCTCGTCCGTGAACACCTCTCCGCCGGAAAGGTTGAACGTGCCGTAGCCGTCCGTCGCGAGCGACAGGCGATACGTGTCCACGAGCAGCTTGCCGCCCGTCATGTTCCAGAACGCATGGCCCACCGGGTAGTGCCCCAGCCGCACGCCGTCGTATTCGGCCGCGCTGCTTCCGTAGGGGCCGACGGTTCGGACGATGCCACCCGACTGGTTCACGATGCCCGTCACCACGTTGTGGTACGTCGTCTCCGTGACGGCGTTCGTGTAGGTGTACTGCGTCGCGTTTCCGACGGTGAACGCCTTGACCGTCACGTCGCACCCGTCCGTGAACTCCACCGTGCCGACAATATTGGTATGCCCCCATGACCATTGCTCGCCGACGCGGAAATCCTTCTCGGGCGAAACCCAGCGCGCGCCGGAACCGAACGTCAGCGTGCCGCGCCGGACGAAGGCCTGCGTGTTCGTCACGAAGTTCTTGAACGTCGGATGCCCGTTCGGGTCGAGATCGGTGTCCATCGTGTATACGCCGCCGATGATGGTATTCGTGATGGTTCCCGCCGAACGCCGCTCCCAGGCGACCGTGCCGTTGTTCGTCACGATACCGACGTTCAGCGAACCTTCCACGCAGTTCTTGCGCCCGATGGCGCACCTCGCGCCGGAATTGACGACGATCGGACCGGTGAAGTGGTTGCGCGAAGCCGGGACGGCGTTGCCGAACGTACTCGTGACCTTGAGCTCCGCATTCCCGTAGAGCGTTCCGTTCAACACCACGGCGTTGCCGGCGAACGTGACCGGCGCATTGATCGTGATGGCTCCGCTGAATGTCGCCTGCTTGCCGGAGGATCCCTGCTGGATCGTGCTGGCGGACTCGACGACGACGTCGTTCTTCAATGTATGGTCGTTCCAGACGTTCAGCTTGCCTCCGCGCATGTATACCTTTCCCTTGGACGGCGTGTTGCCGAGCGAGTTGTTGGTGGTAATCGCCGTGAACTGTCCGTCCTCGATGCTGATGTCGCCGCCGGCCGAGTTGTCGAATGTCGCCACTGCGAACTGCTCGCCGGACGGCGTCTTAAAGCGCAACGTATGCCCCTGGGCGTAAATGACGTCGACGTCTATTCGCTTCACGGAATTGACGAGCAGGTCGTCCGTCATGTAGACGCGCGGCAACTTCTTGTTGGTGGAGTTCTCCTGCGTGTTGAGAAGCGCGCCATTGCCGTCCGGCCCCGTGCCGCAGATGTAGATTTTCGGGAAACCTGTTGCGATGCCGCTGGCCGCCAGCGCCGCCGGGCTGCAGACGTCGAGCGCCGCGCCGTTCGCCACGCGAATGTCGTTTGTCCCCGCAACGGAGAGATGCTTGCCCAGCTTGAGGATGCCCGCGTTCACCTGCGTGCCGCCCGTGTACGTGCGCGCCACCGCGCCGAGGTCGAGCGTGCCCGCACCGGCCTTCACGACCGCGACGTTGCCGCCGATGGTGTTGGCGTACGACTGGTCGTCGGCGATGTTGAAGGTGAGCGTGGCGGCGGTCGCGGACGAATTCGTCACGCCGTCGTACGACGCGAGGTCGGCCACGTCGGCGACGGTCATGTCCGTCCCCCCAAGGTCCAGCATCGCGGCTTGCGCATTCAAACAGGCCAGCGCCGAAATCGCCATCGACGCCAGCAGGCATTGAGTCCTTTTCATCATGTCACACGCTCTCGTTCTACGTTGAAACATTTCTCCACGCCGCACATTATACACTATCCACCGCCCCCGGCGCAAGGGAGCGCCTAAAAACCATTGCGTCTCGCAAAGGAGGCGGACGGCGATGGAACGCCGTCCCTACCATTACCTCGCCGCCGGGACGGCGGCTCTCCATATGGGGAGCCGCCATCTTGGCGGCGATTACCGGATGATCAAGACCGCGCCGCTGGGGATCTTGCACGCATAGACGACCGTGCCGTCGCGTAAGAACGTCACCGCTTTCACATCGCCCGCGTTCAGGGCCTTCGCGCTGTTCGGCAACATCGCCGTGCCGGTGACTGCCGCCACCGGCTCGCCTCCGCGCAGATCCAGGTCCGAACGCCCGGCAAAGTCCAGCGTGAGACCGTTGGCAAGCGCCAGGTCGCCGTCCACGGAAAGGACGCCCTCGCCCACGAGGAGACCGCCCGCCACCGTGAGCGCGCCGTTCCGCACGAGGCCCGAGGTCGCCACGTCGCCCACCGCCTGCGCCGTGCCGCCGAGGTCGCAGATCGCGCCGTCCGCCACGGCG
>JAFRNO010000531.1 GCA_017430155.1 Kiritimatiellia bacterium
CACCACGGCGTCGACACGTTCTACACGCGCAACGTGAAGGATTTCCGCGACGTCGGCTTCGCGCGCGTCGTCGACCCGTTCGCGTAGGGTCGTGGATTCGCACGGGCGGCGAGGCACGCGTTCCGCGGAAGTCGGCGGTGCGGCCTCCGGCCGCGCCGCGTCGCACCGGCGCGGCGGAACGCCGCACCTCCAACGCGCCCCGCCGCCCGTGCATCGTCCGCCCGCGAAAACGCCGCTTGCCTTTTCCGGCGCTTTCAACCATAATCCTCCCTCGCGCCGCGCAACCGCGGCGCGGACTCCCCCGGAGAACCGACTTGACCTAACCCGCCACCACCAAACAACCAACGCTGCAAAGCGGTCGTCGTAGGAAATGTAGGCAGTTTCACGAAAGACGACACCTTGCAGAGGAAGCGCACCGCGCTCGCCTCTCTTCGTGTTTCTTTCAGGCCTCCTACAGCCCCCTACGAGACATGAAGAGAGGCTTCCTTTTGGCGACTTCCTTCGTGCCGGACCGCGAGCGGCATCCACACGAAGGAATCAGCCATGAAACACAGCCGAACGTCCATCCTGTTCCGCGTCTGTCTGACACTTGCCTGCCTCTGTTTCCCGGCGACCGGGCACGCTGACGAATTTCTGGATGACAACCTATACTATTGGTTCGAATCCGGTTCTGTCACCGACACGCGGGTTTGGGTCACGGGAGTGAAGAACACATCGGCCACACACATCGTCATCCCGTCGACTGTCGTGTATGAATGGCAAGAGCAAGATGGCGATGGGGAGTATCAGACCAGAAGCCGCACATGCAGCGTGACGGGTATTGGTCGCGCGTTTCAGAACTGTAGCACCCTCACGTCCATTACGATTCCCGACAACGTGACGAGCATCGCGGATCAGGCGTTCTCCTGCTGCACCGATCTTGAATCCATGACAATTGGCAACGGTGTGACGAGCATCCCGGATCAGGCGTTCTTCTCTTGTAGTAGCCTTGCGTCCGTGACGATTCCCAATAGCGTGACAAGCATCGGACGATCGGCGTTCAACGGCTGCACCCATCTTGAATCCGTGACCATCGGAAACCGCGTGACGATCATCGGGAGTTATGCGTTCTCCTCTTGCAGCGGTCTCGCGTCCATCACGATTCCCGACAGCGTGACGAGCATCGGAGAACGTGCGTTCGGGAACTGTAGCAGCCTTGCGTCCGTGACGATCAACGGCAATGTGGCGAATGATTGGTTTTCTAATTACGCGCCTTTTTTTCAATGCACCAATCTGGCGCAAGTTTCTCTCGGCAACGGGATGACGAAAATCGGGAGCTACATGTTCTATAATTTGTCTAGCCTTGAATCCGTGACCATTGGCAACAACGTGACGAGCATCGGGCAATCTGCGTTCTCCTCTTGCAGCAGTCTTGCGTCCGTGACGATTCCCGACAGCGTGACGAGCATCGGGGGGAGTGCGTTCCAGAACTGTAGCAGCCTTGCGACCGTGATGATCGGCAGCGGTGTGACGAGCATCGGGAACAATGCCTTTTGGGGGTGCGGTAGCCTGACATCATTTTCGCTCGCCAGCGGAAACCGGAACTACAAATCAGCCAACGGACTTCTCCTGACGAAGGACGGGACAACGCTGATCCGGGGCGTGAACGGCGACGTGACGATCCCCGACGGAGTGACGAACATCTGCGCGTATGCGTTCAACCGATGCACCGACCTGACAAGCGTCGTCATTCCCGACAGCGTCCAGCTGCTTGCGAACACGGCGTTCGACGGCTGCGACAAGCTGTGGACGTCGTGGTATCGGACGCTGGCGAACCAGGCGGCCGGAGCTGGCGGCTCGGGCGGCTCCGGAGGAGGATCGGGCGGATCGTCCGCCAGCCGCGTTTCCATGACGGTGACGAACGTCGTCCTGCACTACGTGACGCAAAGCGTCCCGAGCGGCGCGGTGGTTCCGCCGCTTTCGTCGGGCCTCGTCAACGTGGTGACGGAGGTCGGCGCGGGACGCGCGGTGGCGATCCCGACCGAATGGGCGGAGCAGTATCCCGGCTTCGAGGCGGCGTTCGGGAGCGACTTCCGCGAGGCGGTCACCCAACCGACCGGCAAGCGCGACGGCTCCGGCAGCCCGATGTTCGTCTGGCAGGACTTCGTCGCCGGCACCGACCCGACGGATCCCGACGACGTCTTCACGGCCTCCATCACGTTCGACGCCGCGACGGGCGAGCCGGTCGTGAGCTGGTCGCCGGAGCTCTCCGCGGCGGAGGCCGCCAAGCGCGTGTACCGGATCTACGGCAAGGTGCGCCTGGCCGACGCCGATTGGACGCTCCTCGACGGCGATGCCGGGGACTACAACTTCTTCAAGGTCGCCGTGGAAATGAAGTAGCGCCCGCGATTTTGCGGATTCGCACGGGCGACGGGGCGCGAAAGTCGGAGGTGCGGCCTCCGGCCGCGCCGCGTCGCACCGGCGCGGCGGGACGCCGCACCTCCAACGCGTCCGCGTCGTCCGCGAAGGTCTGCGTCGTCCGCGTTCCTTCCGTGACGCAGACGGCGCAGACGGGCGCAGACGCCGCAGAACAAAAACGATTCCCGACCTATTGCCGGCTTTGATGAAATCCCCTTGACTTTGCCGCGGAAATCGGGCAGTCTCCCGCTTGTCCGAAAATGACAAAACCCGTTCCGGAAACTCTCGCAAATCTTGGCGAGCGCGGATTGATCGCGCGCATGCGCGGGGCGATGCCCTCGCGCGCCGACGTGCTCATCGGCGCGGGGGACGACTGCGCGCTTGTGGCGTGGACGGAACGCGAGGACCTCGTCCTCAAGTCGGACCCCGTGCGCGAGGGG
>JAFRNO010000532.1 GCA_017430155.1 Kiritimatiellia bacterium
GTCCTCGCGCATCGGCTCGTTGAACGCGATGTGTCCGTTGAAGCCGATGCCGAGGAGCTGGAGGTCGAGTCCGCCGGCCGCGGCGATCGCGGGATCGTACGTCTCGGGCGAGGCGGGTTCCGGGAAGTGCGCGTTCTCCTCGCGGAAGCCGAGCGCGGGGTCGAACTTCGCGAACAGCATCTCATGCATGTACTTCCAGTAGGAGAGCGGATGGTCGTGTGGTACGGCGCCCTTCCCGTCCAGCGAATACTCGTCCAGGTTCCACGTGGAGAGGAGCGAGAGGTCGGCGCGCGCGCGGTTGAACTTGTCCGCCAGCTCGTCGTAGAGCGAGATCATCGTATTGCCGGTGGCGAGGCCGAGGTTGAAGCGCTCGCCCTTCGCGAGCTTCCGCATCACGGCGTCGTAGATGATCGACGCGCCGACGGAGCTCATCGCTCCATAGTCCTTGACGGTCTCGACGATCATAATCACTTGACGATGGGCGTCAGGACCATGTTGCGGAAGTCGGCGTCCGAGTGGTCGCCCTGGATGTAGAGCGGGCCGGGCACGAACTCGTCGGAGGTCATCGCGCCGCCGGTGATGCCCACCACGGGCGCCTTGTCGATGATCGTCACGCCGTTCAGCACGACCGTCAGGTGGCGCTTGTAGAGCGTCACGTTCACGGTCTGCCATTCGTTGGCGGGCTTCTCGGCGGCGACCTTCGGCGTCACGCGGCCGTAGTAGGCGGCCATGTGGTGCATGTCCACGGGCTTGCCGTAGCTGTCGAGCACCTGAATCTCGTAGATGCCGCGGAGGTAGACGCCCGAGTTGCAGCCGGGCAGCACGCGCACCTCGTACTTGAGGTTGAAGTCGAAGAAGTCGGCGCGCTTCGTGCGGAGGTTGCCGTTCTTGTGCGTGGACTTGCCGTTCTTGTCGCGCTCGATGCGGTTGGAGAGGACGCCGTCCTTGAGCGTCCAGCCGTTGATCTTGTCTTTGCCCATGATCTCGAAGTCGTCGATCGTGCCGGCGAGGAGGTTGACGGGCGCGCCGTAGACGGCCTTGGCGAAGTCGGGCGCGGGGCCGACGGGCGGGTTGCGCCTGCCGCAGACCTTCTCCTCCTTGCCGACCACCTTGCCGTTGCCGTCCACGGTGCAGCAGGTGGCGTCGAGCGCGTTGCCCTTCACCGTGCCCTTCACGCAGAGCGCACGCCAGGCGGCCTTGTCGTTCTCCTTGCCCTTCGGCTTGCTGAAGTTGCGCTGGATGGTGAACGACGTCGCGTCGATCGCCGTCACGTTCGCCGGCTCGGGGCTGCCCCAGCGCCAGAGGAGGAGCGCGGAAGGCTTGCCGCCCTTGCCCTTTTCGAGAATGAGGTGGCCCGCGTTCATCTCGGGATAGGGCAGCTTGAGGCCCCAGTTGCCGTACACGCAGCCGCAGTCCGCACACGCACAGGGCGTGGCGCAGGAACATGCGCTCGGCGCTTTTGCGCAACCGCATGACTTCGGCGCGGTGCAGCTACCGTTGCAGCAGGCCGCGTATCCAGGTGAGAGAATCGCAATACCGGCGGAGACGATGCCCGCCGCCAACAGGTTGAGGGTAGAGTTTTTCATGCCGCCCATTATACCACAGGCGAATGGAAAATGGAGAATGGAAAATGAAAAATGAAAAATGCAGGGGAATGGACGGTCGCTCTTCGGGAGCTAGCGGAAGAGGATAATCGTGCCAGGATAGCGCGTGCCGCCCACCGTCACGAACGTGGAATTGGGTTTCAAGTTGTCGTATGTGGCCTTGATCCACGCGGCGCTGCGTCCCACGCGCTCCGCGCGGTATTCGTCAAGCGTGCCCCTGGCCGTCTTTCCGTTAGTGGGGTTGCTGGTGTTGCACCCGAACGCGGTCTGCATCACCTTGGTGTCCTGCACGGCAGTGTTCAGCACGAACGGCCAGAACTGGCGACGCAACAATGTGCCGTCCAGATAGGCGGCCAGATACATTCCGTCGTGCGTGAAGGCGTAATGGTGCCACCCCTCATCCGGCTTCGCCGCGCGGCAGACCATGGAAAACGCCGTTGACGTGTTGTTCGTCGTATGCTTGTCGTCAGAGACGTAGTAGTTGTTCGCGTCCGGCGGCACGATCCTGTTGCCGTTGAAGTACGGGAACAGGTCCACGACGCCCTCGGCGGCCGCATCGTAGCGGGCGACGACCTGCACCCACCCCACGTTGGACGGATAGTTCTTGAGTTCGTGCTTGGAGAAGTCCTGCCAATCCTTGTCCGCATTGCCGCTCCAGTCGCGCACACCCTTCGAAAGCCGATCAGGAATCGCGGCCCAAAACGAGAACGTAAAACCGTCGCTAAAGTCGTAGAACGGCTTACCGTCCGACGCCGCCACGAACGTGCCATACGTGTTGGTCGGGAAATGGAATGCTGTGCCCGCCATGCCGTTTGTCGTGTATGCCTTGCGTCCGTTGGACGTGATGTCTGCGCCAAAAGCTGTAGAATCCGCCGTAATGACGCCGCTCTTCGTGGAGGCGGCGAAATGCCACACGCCCGCATACTCGCTTCCCGGCCACACGGCATCTGCCGCCCACGCGCCGTCGTTCGGGAAATCGTCGTGGAACGCCAGCATCAACCGCGTCGTCCCCGCAAGCGACGGCACGCGCACCCACAGGATGCTTTCGCCGGACGGATTCCACGTCTCCGCCTCCCAAGCGAGCGTCGTGCCCGCATCGTCAAGGATGCGTACCTTCGAGGGATCGGTCGGCAGACCGTTGGCTGCAGGGATGCGGATGCAGAGCGGGAAGTTGGACAGCGTCTCGCCGCCATCGTAATTCACGACGATGGGCACCTGCGCACCACGCGCCATGGCCAACGGCACCGTAACGTACCGAACATCCGACCACGCCTCGCCGAACTCGTTCACCGCGCGGAACCGGACCGCGTAGCGCGCGCCCGCGACGGGCAATGTCGTGGCGGCCGTCACCGCGCCATCGGACTTCGTGCCGAGCGCGACGGCGTTCGCCCACGCGGCGGTGTCCGTCCCGCCGTCCGTCCGGTCCCAGTAGGCCGTCACCGTCGCGTTCGTGCGGCAGGAAAGCGAGGCCTGCGCCGTGAGCGCGCCGCCCGCCGCGACGGTCGCCGTCACCACATCCGCGAAGTGCGGGGCGAATTGCCACGGCGTCCCGTCACGCCACGCCAA
>JAFRNO010000533.1 GCA_017430155.1 Kiritimatiellia bacterium
AGCGTCAGCGTCACCTGCTCGTCCGCCGTCACGGTGAACGCGGTCGGCCACGTCATCTGCGTCATCACCTGCGTCGCGGGCTTCACCGTGCCGAGCTCGGTGGTCGTGCTGTCCCCGCGCGTGAGAAAAGCCTTCAGCGACGGAGCAGCCGTGTGCCAGGTGTCGCCCACGTAGAACATGGGGTAGCGCCGGGCCAGCGCGCGCAGGCGCCACGTGCCGGGCGGAACCGTGAACGTGGTGGTGGCGACGCCGCCCGTGGACGCGAACAGGAGCGCGGCGGAACCCTGCACGGCGTCGGCAAGCGGGAACATCTGCATGTAGCCGCCGTTGTCGATGGGAATGCCGCTCGTCACCACGCCGATCACGCCGTTCGTGAGCCGGGTGCCGTAATGCACGTCCGGATTCATCACCGAGAGCGTCCATCCCTCGACCTCGTTGAGCGTGCAGAAGCGCCCGTGGACGTACGGATGGTAGAGCGAAATGTCGCTCGTGGGGCGCACGATCCGGTCGAAGTTGCCGTTCGGTATCTTGAACGTCTCCTCGGTCGTCGGCTCGGCCACGCGCACCATCTCGAAGTTGTCCATGAAGAGGCAGGCGTCCCCCCCTGAATCGACCGTCCTGAAGCCGAGAATCCAGTTCCCCGCCGACGGCACCTCGATGCGGTAGCGGTAGCGCTCGAAGGGACGGCACCCGAGCGGCATGTCGCCCACCTTCTCCCGCGTTTCCCATGTGCTGCCGAAATAGATTTCCGCCTGGAGCTGCTGGTCGGCGTAGAAGCAGTTTCTCGACGTGTTGACTCCCGTGTTGCTATATGAGTAGCGGCTTGCGGCGTCGAAGCTCAGCTCGTAGACGCCCGCCGCCGGCACGGAGACGGTCGTGGAGAACGTGCCCGCCCCCACCTGCTGGAGGATGTTCGTGCCGGGGCGCGGGATCTCGACGTCGTCAGCCACCCACTGCGACCATGTTCTCGCGCTGCGCGGAGCCTGCGTGCACATGATGTTGAACGTGCCGGCGCGGGAGGTCCAGCCGTTGAGCGTGTTGCCGGACGAGACGCCCGTACGGTCGAATTGGGCATTTGCAATCGTAAACGGAATCTCCAAGTCGGGATTTGGGAAAATGGCGCGCACGCCGCCGGTCGTCGGCAGCGTTGCAAGCGCACGCGTCCGCCCCTCCAGCTGGAGGACGGAGCCGAGGTTCGCCGTGCCCATGCCCACCTCGATCTTCTTGACGTTGTTCGAGACGGTGTGGACGCGCAGCCAGCCGTTGCCGGTCGTCTGCACCGTTCCCGCCTCCGCGTCCGTCGTCTTCGTGCAGGTGATGCCGCTCGCGGCATCGCCCGCCAGTGAGGGACTGCTCGTGCCATTGTAGTTGCTGAACGCGTACTTCTCGCCCGCGCCGACCGTCAGCGCCGGCAGGTTGCCGCCCTGAAACCGCACCTTGCCCGCGTTCCAGATGAAATCGCCCGTGAAGCCAAGGCCGTCCGTCGGCCCCAGGGCGAGCGTGCCGTCGCCGTCCTTCGTCACCGTGCCCGCACCCGCGAACGCAAGCGGCTTCGACACGCTGCCGCCCGCGCCGGACACTGTCGCCGATGCACCTTCCGCCAGCGCAAGCTCCACGCCGCCCGGACGCGGCGCGAGGTTCTTCACTTGGGGCAATTCCCACTTCGCGAGCAGGTAACGCTCCACGGCCGCGCGCTCCGCCTCCTTGAGCTTGTTCGTGAACACGATGACCTCGCCGATGTAGTCCATCCCTTGGCGACCTCTGAGGATTTGCCCTTCTTGGAAACCGCAGTAGCCGAAATTATTGGCGGTCGGGAGGACGTCGTGGTAGTCGATCTCCCACAGTTGCCAAGCCCGCTTGTGCGGCGTGTAGCGCGCGTCGATCTTCTTGCCGTCGAGATAATATCCCGCGCTGCCCGACGGCTTGCAGATGTCCGCGCGCGGATAGGCGATGGCGGTGGTGCCGTCGTACGCCATCGTCTCTTTCCCGATCGAGTTCAGGTACGGACCGTTGCGGCCGGCACCGGTGTTGCCAATGAAATGCCCCACGCAGTTCGTGATGGCCTGGACGACGAAGACGTGACGAATGAGCGAGATGTTCTTTACCGCACCGTCCTTGTACCAGCGCATGTACTGTCCGGACGTCGCGCCGCCGAAGTAGACGCCATTACGTCCGTCGAACGTGGCCGGCACGGGATCGATGCCGTACAGCGTGGCCGGATAGGCATCCGATGTGCACCACATTGGAAGCGCGTAGTAGCGCGTGGGCGAATCGGGGTTCGTCTCGCGCACGTCGAGCCACTTCGACACGTAGACCGGCGGCGTCTCGCCCTCCTCGACGATGCCGTTCGTGGTGGCGACGCTTGACGCGTTCACCCAGAAAGCCGCGATGTCGCAGATCGCCGGCGGCGTGGTGAAGTCCGCGTCGGCGGACGTCGTGACGCTCACCGCGCCCTCCAGCACGGTGAGGCGTTCGTCGGTCACCGACTTCAGCGCGCCGCCGTTGACCGCGAGCGTGCCCGCGCCCGTCTTGTACAGCGTCGACTGGTCGCCCAGCACCACGCTGTCGACGTTGCTGACGACGCCGTCCGGCACGTCCACGACGCCCAGCTGCCTGTATCCGACGGCGATCCCGTCACCCCAGGCGGCACACGCCAGCCCGCCGACGAGTCCCGCCGCCAGCACGCACATGTCCTGATGCTTCATCGCTTCGTCCCTCCATGTTTATTGTGTTCTCCACGGCGTCTATTATACCACAATTCAGCATTTCGCGCGGATCGCGTCAACTGGACAATTCTCCGCGATTTACCGGCGCGCGGTTTCATGGTAGAATATCCGCGTGGCCGCAAGGCAGGTGGATTGCCGCCGCCCCGGCTTGGAACGAAGAAAGGACGAGAAAATGAAGAAAAGTGTTGTCGCGTTTGTCTGCTGCATGGCGGCGGGAGTCACCCTCGCCGATTTCCAGGTGGGCTTCGCCCGCGTGGACATGACGCCGCCCATCGGCACCGGGCTCTCCGGTTACTTCCACGAGCGCATCTCGGACGGAATCAAGGACACGCTCGACATCAACGCGGTCGCGTTCTCGGACGGCACGAACAAGGCCGTGGTCATCTCCGCGGACGTGATCAGCCTGCGCGCCTACCACGACCTCTACCGCAAGCAGGCCGCCGAGGCCGCCGGCCTGCCGCCCGAGGCCATCTTCATCGCCTGCACGCACACGCACACCGGACCCGTCGTCGGCGCGTGCATCTACGGACAGACCTTCAGCACGTTCGACAAGGCCAGCACCTACGAGCGCTTCCTGGGCGAGCGCCTCGCGGACGCGGTGAAGCTCTCGCTCGCCGACCTCGCGCCGGCGAAGCTCTCCCTCGCGCGCGGCGAGGCCAAGAACATCGCATTCGTCCGCCGCTACCGCATGAAGGACGGCACATGCCGCACCAACCCGGGACGAAACAACCCCGACGTGGTCGGACCCGTCGGCCGGCCCGACGAGATGGTCCAGCTCGTGCGCATCGACCGCGAAGGACGCGATTCGATCGCGATCGTCAACTTCCAGTGCCACCCCGACACGATCGGCGGCAACAAGATCAGCGCCGACTGGCCGCGCGTGGTGCGCGAGACGGTCGAGCGCGCGATTGACGGCGTCAAGTGCGTGTTCATCAACGGCGCCCAGGGCGACACCAACCACTACTGCCTCGACCCGAAGCTCAAGGTCCCGCAGGGACGCGACGTGGTCTTCCGCCACATGGGCCGCGTGGTGGCCGGCGCCGCAATCGGCGTCTGGGACGCCTGCGAACCCGTTCCCGCCGGCAAGGTCGGTTTCTACGTGACGCCCGCGAAGGTGAAGACGAACCGCGCCGCGCCCGAGGAAATCCCGGAGGCGCAGCGCATCATGGACCTCTACAAATCCGGCGACAAATGGTCGCAGATCCCCGGCACGGGCATGCAGCGCACGACCAACGTCGCCGCCGCGAAGCGCAAGCTGTACCTGAAGGACGGTCCCGACTACTTCTACCTCCCGCTTTCGGCGGTGACGGTCGGCGACTCGCTGGCGTTCGCCGGCCTGCCCGGCGAACCCTTCACCGCCTACGGCACCGCGCTCAAGGAGAAGTCGCCCTTCCGGATGACCGTGCCCGCCTGCCTCGTCAACGGCGGATTCGGCTACCTGCCCACGGACGAAGCCCTGCGCGAGACCGGTTACGAGACGCAGGGATCGCTCTTCACCGTCGGCCTCGAGCAAACCCTCGTCAACGGCCACCTCGACCAGCTCAACAGGCTCTTCTCCGAAAGCACGAGTCACTAAGTTCCCGGACGCGGGCGGACGCGACGGGTGGCGACGGCCGTAAGGGGATCCTCCGGCCAATAGTGTTTGGGATAGCGGCCGCGCAGGTCCTTACGCACGAGCGCGTAGGACGTACGCCAGAAGGACGCGAGGTCTTTCGTGATCTGCACCGGACGCTGCGCGGGCGAGAGGAGCTTCATCACGATCGGCACGGTGCCGTTCGCCACCTTCGGCGTCTCCTGGAGGCCGAAGCACTCCTGCAGGCGCACCTGCACGAACGGCTCCGCCTCCTCGTAATGGATCGTCATGTTCGACCCGCTCGGCACCTCCATCTTCACAGGTGCGGCCTGGTCGAGCACGCGGCGGCTCAAGCCCGCCTCCGCAAGCACGGCGTCAAGGACCGCCGCGAGGTCGAGACGCTCCAGATGCGCCCAACGGCTCATGCCGTCCACAAACGGCGCAAACCAGTCCTCGAGATGTTGCGCCAGCGCCGCGTCCGAGACGTCCGGCCACGGCGCGCCCAGCACGCGGTTGAGGAACGAGATGCGCGCCTGGAGCTGGCGCGTGCCGGGCGTCCACGGCAGCTGGTCCACGCCCTTCTGCCGGATGCCCTCGAAAAGCGCGCGCCGCCCGGCGTCGGCGTCGGGACGCGCCTGCCCGCCCTCGTGCAGCACGATGCGCCCGAGTTTGCGGCGCCGGACGCTCTTCACGCACGCCTCGCGCCGGTCCCAGAACGTGTCGTCCACCTCCTCGATCTCGTCCGCGAACAGCTCCTCGATGGACGCCTCGTCGATCGGCGCGGCGAGGTGAATTTTCGCGTCGCCGCCGCGGTCGTCGAGGTCGCAGAGTACGAGGTAGGGACTCGTCGCGAGCGCCTCGGTGCGCTCAATGAACGCCCCGCGTCCGCCCGTCAGCTGGAACGTGCCGTTCCCCCGGTTGCGGGCAATGCGGTCCGGAAACGCAAACGCAAGTGCCTCGCCCGGGGAGAAGCGCGCTTCCGCGCTTACGGTCGCGCAGGAGCGCGACCCTCCCCGGGGTGGCGTTCGGGAGCCCATTGCGTCCCACCGGCGGGCGAGTTCCTTCATGCGGGACGTCGGCCGCACGTCGCGGATGTCGGTGATATGGTGCGGCGCGCCTTCCTCGATGATGGCGGCGAGGAGCGTGTCGCCCGTGTGCAGGATCATGTTCGCGAGGCGCGGATGCGCGGCGAAGCGCGCCATGCGCCGGCCGTGGTCGGTGATGCGGCCCGACTTGTCGAGCGCGCCGAGAAGTTCAAGGAGCGCCTTCGCGTTCTCCCAGCTCGCGGCCGGCGGCGGCGTGAGCCACGGCAAGCCGTCCCGCGCCGTGGTGCCCCACTCCGCGCAGGCGAGCACGGTCGACGCGAGGTCGGCCTCCACGACCTCCGGTTTCATCGCGGGGACGAGCGTGCGGTCCTGCGCCTCGGTCCAGAGCCGCAGGCAGAGTCCGGGCGCGGTGCGTCCCGCGCGTCCACGCCGCTGGTCCGCGCGGTCGCGCGTGAGGCGCAGCGTCTCCAAGCGGCTCATGCCCGAGCTCGGCGAGAACCGGCTCACGCGCATGAGCCCCGAGTCGATGACTGTCGTCACGCCCTCGATCGTCAGCGATGTCTCGGCGATGGACGTGGCGAGCACCACCTTGCGCCGGCCGTCGGCGAGCGGCAACAGCACGCGGTCCTGCTCCTCCTTCGGCATCGCCCCGTAGAGCGGCATCACGGCCGCGCCGGAAAGGTCGCGCAGGTCCTCCGCGCAACGTCGGATCTCGCCCTCGCCGGGCAGAAAGCACAACACGTCCCCAGCCGATTCCGGCACCATGCGTTTCACTGCGCCCGCCATCTGCGCGGAAATGGGCGCCACGCTCTCCATCAGCAGGTAGCGCGTCTCCACCGGGTACATCCGCGCCTCGGCGGTGTGCACGTCGGCGTCGCCGAGGTGGGCGGCGATCTCCTCCGTGGAGAGCGTCGCGGACATCACCAGGAGCCGCAGGTCGGGACGCAGCGCGCGGCGCACGTCCACGGCCATCGCGTAGCCGAGGTCGCACGCGAGCGAACGCTCGTGGAACTCGTCGAAGACCACAAGCCCCACGTCTGAGAGTTCCGGGTCATGGAGAAGCCGCTGTGTGAGCAAGCCCTCGGTGACGATCTCCAGCCGCGTGCGGGGGCCGATGCACCGTTCGAGACGCACTTGGAAACCGACGGTCTCGCCTACGCGCTCGCCCATCCGGCGGGCGATGTACGCCGCGCAGCTGCGGGCGGCGAGACGCCGCGGCTCCAACATGAGGATCTTCTTCCCGCGCAGAAACGCGCAGTCGAGGAGCGCGGGCGGCACGCAGGTGGTCTTGCCGCTTCCGGGCGGCGCGCGCAGCACGACGTCGCGGTTCGCCTCAAGCGACGCGCGGATGCGCGGAATAATCGACTCAACAGGGAACACGGCTACTTGTCCTCCCATCCAGATGGGCTGATCTAGCGGATGGAGATGATCATGCCCTTTGGGGTCGCAGTGGCGTATACCACCAGACCGGCCGCCGTCGTTTTCGTCGAGACCTCGATCTTGTATTTACTTTCCAACGCCGGGGCCACAATCTGAACAGACGAGGTGTCGAACGCCG
>JAFRNO010000534.1 GCA_017430155.1 Kiritimatiellia bacterium
CGGGACGCGGCACGTCGCTCTGCGTGGAGCCTAGGATCGGCGCCGACCGGAGCGGCACGGGCGACGTGTTCGCCTCGGTCATCCTGGGAGACGCCGTGAACGGCGTCGATTTCGCCGCGTCCGTGCGCAAGGCGAGCCGATTCACCGCGGCGGCCGTGCGCCGGTCGGTGGAGATGGGCATCCCGGAGAAAGACGGCCTCGCCATCGAGGAAGTGCTGGGAGATCTTGCCAATGTTGCCGATTCCCAAATAGGCGGGAGCGGCCAAATAGGCGGGAGCGGCCGCGCTTGTCGCGGCCGACAGGAGAGCCGCTCGCCAAATTGGCCGCGACACGCGCGGCCACTCCCGCACTGACTCATCTCACGTCTTCATACCAATCCCCAACTTTATGACATTCCAAAAAATGACGATTACTTATCAGGTCAAAAATGCCGTGTACGTGAACCTCACGAACAGGTGCCCGTGCAACTGCACGTTCTGCCTGCGCCACAACGGGCCGGGCGTGTTCGGGTCGGGCCCGCTCTGGCTCGAGCGCGAGCCGACGCTGGAGGAGACGATCGAAAGCCTCGGGCAGTGGGACTACGAGCGGTTCCGCGAAGTCGTGTTCTGCGGGTACGGCGAGCCAACGGAGCGCCTCGACGTGCTGCTCGCGGCGGCGGCGCACCTCAAGGAGCAAGACCCGACGCTCCGCGTCCGCGTGAACACGAACGGCCTCTCCGACCTCATCCACGGAAAGCCGACCGCACCGCTGTTCGTGGGGAAAGTCGACTGCCTCTCCATCAGCCTCAACACGGACGACCCGGCGGAATACCTCTCCGTCTGCCGCCCGAAGTTCGGCGCGGCGGCCTATCCGGCCATGCTGAAGTTCACGCAGGAGGCGGCGGCGCTGCTGCCGAGCGTGGTGATGACCGTGGTGGGCGAGCCGGTCACGAGCCGGGAGAAGCAGGAGCGGTGCCGGGCGATCGCGGAGGGACTCGGCGCGCGGTTGCGCGTACGCCCCTACGAAGCATAGGTCGCGGCCGCCTCGCCGAGCGGGCCGAAATGCTAGGCGATGTCGGCGAGGAGCTCGCGGAGCTTCATCTTCGCGCGGTGCACGCGCACCTTCACAAGGCTCTCGGACGCGCCCGTGACGCGGGCGATTTCGCGCACGGACAGCTCGGAAATCTGGAACAGCGAGAACGCCTCGCGCACGAGCGGCGGCAACTGGGCGAGCGCGGCGTTCAGGCGGCGGCGCAGGTAGGGGATGTCGGAGGCGCTCGACGCGGACGGCATCACGGCGCCCGCGTCCTCGTCCTTGATCTCATCCTGCAGCGTCTCGCGCGACTGCTTGCGGAGGCGGTCCGCCCAGAGGTGGCGGGCGATGGTGTAGACGTATCCGCTCACCTGGGCGGGATCGTCGAGGAGCTCGTCGCGTTTTTTCCACAATCGAAGGAACGTCTCCTGCACGATGTCGCAGGCGGCGTGGTAGTCCGCCCCGACGCCCACGAGATAGCTCGTCAGTTTCGGTGCAATGGCGTTGTAGTGTTCTTCGATGGTCATGGTCATCTCCTAGCGCGCGACAAACGGGAAATTGGTGAAGACGTCCTGCGTGAACAACAAGAGCTCGCCGCCGATCCAGTGGGCAGCCAGCATGATGGTGATCGAAATCGCGATCAGCTTCACGGCGAAGCCGAGCGTCTGCTCCTGTATCTGCGTCAACGCCTGCACGAGCGACACGAGGAGGCCGATCACCGTCGCCACGACGATCGGGATCATCGAGAGCTTCAGGACGAGGATCAGCGTCGTCTGCGCGTAGTCGAGGAGCTGGGCTTCGGACATGGCGGCGGGCTCCTTACGGGACGTACGACTGGACGAGACCCTGAATGAGGCGGGCCCATCCGTTGACCATGACGAACAGCAGCAGCTTGAACGGCAGCGAGATCGTGACCGGCGACACCATCATCATGCCCATGGCGAGCAGGATGTTCGACACGATGATGTCGATCGCGATGAACGGCAGGTACACGAGGAAGCCGATCTGGAACGCGCGCGTCAGCTCCGACACGCAGAAGCTCGGCACGAGGATGAAGAAGCTCTGCTCGTCCACCTTCGCCGGCACCTTCACCGTCTTGCCGGATTCGTCGACCTCGTCCTTCGCCCACAGCTTCTCCGCCGTGTGCACGAAGAAGGCGTGGTGCTGTTCGGCCGTGTTCTTCCGCAGGAACTCGCGGAACGGCTCGGCCGCGCGCGACGCGAGGTCCGTCTTGTAGATGACCTCCGGCTTGTTGTCCCTGAGCCCCTGCTGCAGGATGTCCCAGCTCTGCGACGCGACCGGCGCCATCACGTAGAACGTGAGGATCAGCGCGAGGGCGTTGATGACCATGTTCGGGGGAATGGACTGCACGCCCAGCGCGTTGCGGATGAGCGACATCACGACGACGATCTTCAGGTAGCACGTCGCCACCATCGCCACGAACGGCAGGAGCGACATCCCCACGAAAAGGACGATCAGGGCAAACGGGTCTGCGTTCAGCATACTGCCTCCACGGCAAAGGCGGGCTGCTCGCCCAGTTTCGAAAGCCGGCCCGAGGCGATGCGGCGGTCGCCGCGCA
>JAFRNO010000535.1 GCA_017430155.1 Kiritimatiellia bacterium
CGTTTGTTTTCACGCGGGATTTGCCCGTCATGATCCTTCTGACGCTTTCCATCGGAATCTTTGGATTCAGTTTCAGGCGCCCTCGTTCTCCCGGCACCATCACCCGTCCCTTCGGGATTATCTGGCTTGCTGCATTCCTTGCCTATCTGATGCTTCTCATCCGGCAAGAAGTGTTCGCTGTATGACACATGTCATAACTAACGAACCGTAGAACAACGAGATGATTTCTCAATACACTGCATTGACTTCACAATGCGAGTTTGATAGTATATCCGCGTCAACAAAAAGAAGGATTCAGTATGGCTAAAATACGCGAAAGACCTGTTCCGGCAGGGGTGAACTTCAGTATTCGGATGAATAGTGAATTAAAGACCCAAAGTGAAGATCTGTTTCGTGCCCTTGGCATGAGCCTGACGACGGCTATACAGATATTCCTAAAGAAAGCCGTCAGCGTAGGCGGATTGCCGTTTGATGTTCGTGTTCCAAACTACAATCCTGAGACTCTGCAGGCTATGCGCGAAACAGAGGAAATCGGCAACGATCCCAATAGGCAGGGGCTGCCTCTTGATATGGCCTTGGCGGAGTTGAAGCGATGAGTGACGAACAGCCGCTCAATGTCGAATGGACAAGCGTATTCAAGCGCGACTACAAACGCGCCATGAAACGCAATCTCGACATTTCTCTTCTTGATGACATCATCGGGAAGCTCTCTCGCCGCGAACCATTGCCGCCGAAAAACCAAGACCACCCTCTTCACAACAACTGGGCGGGATTCCGCGAGTGCCACATCTTGCCTGACTGGTTGCTTATCTACCGAATCTTTGAAGACAAACTCGTTTTGTCTCTAACCCGCACAGGCTCGCACAGCGATCTATTTTAAAAAGAGGTCATCCATGATTAGAGGTTATTACACAAAGCCCACATTTCTTTCACCATGGGTGCACAAGTAGTGCTAGATTTTACCACACAAAGAAACAGAGAGACAGAGTTTTCAAAGACTAGGAGAAGATGATGAATAAACTCGTAAAGGATTTCGCAAAACTTCTTGAAGACCGTGGTCTCGTTATTGAAGATGAGGACAAGGTCTCTCAAGTTCCTCATGCGGACTATACTTTTGCCAAGCAGATATATAAAAGCAGAGAAGTGCTAGTACCTCTTATGTTGAAATTGGCTATATGCGCCAACGAAAAGGAGACGGCACTTTACAACATTTCCTATAAAGGAGGGATGCTTATCGTTCGGCAATTTCTGCAAAATATTGTTGATCAGTTTTTGGACAATCTAAGGAAGAGCGAATTGATATCAAGGTGGTGCCGAAAAGACGATGGTCAATACGAGATTCTTACGGACTTGCCCGCCGCGTTCAAGAGCAGCACGTCCAGCTCCCGGACGACGCTCCTGGCCGGGGCCTTTTTCGGCTGCGGCGCGTTTTCGGGGGCGACATCCGCTTCCGGGACCTGCTGGGGCGCTTTCGCGTCGCCCTTCTTCTGGACATCCGTCGCGATCGTAGGCTGAAAGTCCACGTTCACGTTGTTCAATCCACTCAAAGTGTTTATTCCACCCATGATATTCTTTCCTTTCGTTAGGCGTTTTTCCTGTTTACACTTATATCTCCGAAAGGTTGCCGATATATTATATCAGACTTTCTCCTCAATCACCATCGGCGTCGACGATGACGACGACGGCACCGGTCGCGCAATCTGCGCGGCGTGTACCGGTCGCCACATGCACAGCATGGGCGGCGGGCTTTCTACTTTCTCTGCATGATCAGCGTCCCGCCGCCTTACCGGAACACGATGGTCGTGCCCTTGGGCGTGGTGAGGCGCAGCAGCAGGCGGGAATTCTCCGCCACGAGCGCGGCCAGCCGCCCGGGACGCAGCGTCAGCCCCGTGAGGTCGGCCGTCACGAGCGAGACGTCCGCGCCCTCCGCCAGCATACCAAGCACGACATCCGCGTCCGCAGGGGCGTCCGTGTAGTCGCCGGTCAGCTTCACCGTGCCCGCGCCGCCGAGCGTGATCACCTGGCCCGCCGCCACGCCCGCGTTCTTGCCGAATACCACCGTCGCGCCCGCCTGCAGCGTCAGGTTCGGCGAGATCGTGATGCCGTCGCCGATGGCGAGCGTCGCGCCGCCCTCCACCGTCACCGTGCCGCTGGCGAGGCCGCAGCTGCTGGGGGCGTCCACGCGCAGCGTGCCGTTCGAGACGATGGTGTTGATGTGGTTTTTCGTCATGCCGGAGGCGCCGGTCGTGGCGCAGCCGTTCGTGAAGACGAGCGTCCCCGTGCCGGTCTTGACGATCGTGGACCGCGTGGAGCCGCGGACGGCGCCGCCCCACGTCACGGTGTGCGCCCCCGTGTCGATCGTGACCGGCAGGTCCGCCCCGCAGAAGAAGCCGTAGTCGAATTTGTTTTCGCTGCTCAGCGGCGAGAAGATCTCCATGTCCGCGTCCGCCGTCAGCGTCAGGTTGGTTACGTTCAGGAAATAGTACCCCGTGGCGTCGGCCGTACACCCGAAGCCGCCCGCGCCGATGACCAGCTGCGGCTGCCGGATATCGATCCGGCCCGCCCCGCCCGTCTTGATGATCCGGTTCGCCTTGATGACCCCTTCGTAGCCCTCGCAGCCGAGATAGGACTTCGCCGAGGCCTCGATCTCGATCGTGCCCGTCACCTCCAGGACGCCGGCCACCTGCACGTTGCCGCGCGCCGTGTCCAGCAGGGCGGACGTGAACCGGGCGTACGCACCCTCCTCGATCTGCAGGAGCCACTTGGAATTCCCTTGCTGTCCGGTGAGATGCCGCCCGTCCGCGGACGAGCCGGCGGCAAGGATCCAGGGATGCCCCGTCGCCGTGCTGATGGTCGTCACCTCCCAGTCGTTCGTGAAGGTGAAGCGGCCGTAGAGCGTGCGGCTCAGCGTCGTGCCGCTCGCCGTGCGGAGCGATGGGTCGGGGAACGTGGCGACGGCGCCGCCCGCGAAGACGATGTTCGTCGTGTTCTGCATCGCGAGCCAGGTGTCCGTGAAGTCCACGGCGCAGTTCACCGTGGCGGTTTCGGCACCGTCCTGCGTCATCTGCGCCACGGTGAGCGTGTTGGTGGACGCGGCGTCGGGGTTGGCGATCGTGACGGGCGCCGTGCCCACGAAGGCGACGTTCCACACCCTCGCCGGCGCGTCCAGCGTGACGGTCACCGCCGCGTCACCGCCGATCTCCACGTTCGCGGCGGCATCGTCCAGCGGGGCGGTCGCGGGCGTCGCGCCCCTGTAGCTCCAGTTGGCGGCGTCCGACCAGTTGCCGCTCGCGCCGCCCGTCCAGACGTACTTGTTGTCCGCGTAGGAAACGGCGCCGGCCTCCCACTTCAGGCTGCCCGCGCCGGGCGCCGACGCGAAGTGCGCGGCGTACTCCTCGCGCGTGACGCCGGTCGCGACCACGCCTTCCACGCTCTGCCGCCCCACGATCACCCGCGCGCCTTCGGCGAAGGCGTACGCCCCCGCCGCCCAGTGCGCGCCGTCCGCGAGCGTCACGTCGCCCTGCACGCTGACCGTGCCCGCGCCCGTGAGCGAGCCGGCAGACGCGGAGCCGTCGGTGAACGCCGCCGTGCCTCCCGCCTCCACCACGACGGTGTTCGCGAGCGTCGCGTTCGCGCCGACGGCGAGCGTGGCGCCGGCCTCGACCGTGATCGTGCCCGTGCCGCAACTGTTGTCGGCGGCGACGAGCAGCGTGCCGGCGGCGACGGTCGTGTCCGCGTGGAGCTTCGTCATCCCGACGTGCCCGTTGCTGCAGCCGTTCGTCATCACCAGCGTCCCCGCGCCGGCTTTCACGAGCGTCGCGTCCGGACCGTTCACGCCCGCGCCGAAGGTCACGGTGTGCCCGGCGGTGTCGATGGTGTGCGTCCCCGCGCCGAAGTACAGGCCCTTGGAGTACGGCGCGGCGTCGCCGTAGTACTCGCCGAAGATCTCGCAGTCCGCCGCCGCCGTGATGGTCAGGGGATTGCCGAAATGCCAGAAGAGCCCCCCGACGTCCCTGTTGCCGAGTCCGCCGGCGCCGACCGTCAGGTGGTCGTACGCGTAGTAGGCCCGGTTGTCTCCCTTCCGGACGAGCCCGCCGGCCGTGAGGCTCCCGGTCTCGCCGACATGGCCGACGGTGAATGCCGAGTTGCTGCACACGACGGTGATCTCGCCCGCCACGTCCAGCGCGCCGTTCAGGATGAAGTTGCCGTAGTTGTTGCCGATCACCATGGAGGCGAAGGACGCGGAGGCGCCCGCGTCAATCTGCAGGATCATCGTGTTGCCGTTCTCCGTGCAGACGACCGACTGGCCGTCCACCGTCGAGCCGGCGGGGACGATCCACTGGTGCTTCGTGCCGTCGCTGGTGTCTTCGTCGCAGGCCGAGATCGTCCAGTCCTCGGTGAAGGTGAAATGCCCGTCCAGCGTCCGGCGCAGCGCGTTGCCGCGCTCGACGGCGAGCGCCTGGTCGGGGTATTTCGCGCGCGCGCCGCCGGGGAAGCGCACCGGGCTCCTGGGCTCAACGTGGTATACGTCCGCGAACTGCACGGCGCACGCGAACGTCGCCGCGCCGGTGCCCGCGTTGAAGATCCGCGCCACCGTGAGCGTGTTGGTGGTCGCGGCGGACGGGTTGCCGAACGTCACCGCGCCCGACGCCGACACGTGGATTTCCCCGACCGTGGCCGCCGCGCCCACCGTGACCGTCGCCGCGTTCGTGACGAACAGGCGGTCGGCGGCGGTGAACGCGCCGGACGGCGCGGGCGACCAGTTCGCCGCGTCGCCGAGGTTCCCGTCCGCCCCGCCGATCCACGTGTAGTCGGTCACCACCGGCCCGGCGGTGAAGGAATAGCTCGTGTTGGCGCTCGCGTGGAACGTGCCGCTCGCCATGTCGTATGCGCCCACCTTGCCGTCGGAAAGACGCTTCGCCGGCACGAGGTCGCATTTGACGACGCCGTTCGTGTCCGTCACCCGGAACGAATACATGCGGTAGGCGCCGCCGTTGTTCATGGTGCTCGCGGTTCCCTTCGACTGCGATCCGAACACGGACAGCGGGCCGCCCGCCTCCAGGGAACTGTCGGGCGTGTAACTGAAGATCATTGCGCCGTTGACGAGCAGCCGCCCCAGGGCGCCGTCCGCCACCACCGTATAGTCCTGACCGGTCTTCGCCGTGAACGTCTCGGCGGGGACGGAGTGCTGTATATCCACAGCCGTCCCGGTCCCATAGTCGAAACGGGCGTAAGTCGTGAGCCAGAAAAAGGTGAACGTCGCCTTTGCCGTATCCTCGCGCGCGCACCAGAACGCCTGGGATCTCGCGACGTTCGTGAACCGCATGCGCATTTCGATGGTGTCGGCTCCGTTCGGAACGACGCTCGTCTGGATCCACGCGCCCTTCTTTGCGTTGCCGTCCGCAGCGATGTATTCAAGCCGCTGGTAGCCGAACGGCAGCGCGTCCGTCGCCACCGAGACGACGCCGTCCGCGAGCCGTAGCGTGCCTTCCGCCCCGTCCAGCCGCGCCTGGAGGCGGCGGATGCCGCCCGCGCCCACGCCGCCCGTGAGGTACGCGCCGGTCGAGGGGACAACGAGCGTCGCCATCCCGGCGGAGGGCGGCGTCACCTTTCCGGCGATCGTCGCGCCCGCGCCGAACACGACCGTCGCGCCGTCCTGGAGCGTGACCGCGTTCGCCAGCGTCACGCCGGGCGCGAGCTCCAGCGTGGCGCCGGAGGAGACCGTCACCGCGCCCGTGCCGATCTGGTCGGCCGCCGTCACGCGGAGCGTCCCCGCCGAGACGGTGGTGGTGCCGGTGTACGCCTTCGTGAAGCCGGTGTTCGACGCGCCGTCGCCGTCCTGGAGAATCAGCGTCCCCGCGCCGGCCTTCGTCAGCTTGCCCGAGCCGGAGACCGCCGCGCCGAGCGTCACCGTATGGCCCGTCCCCGCGTCGTCTTCCGTGTTGATCGCGAGCGTGCCGGCGATGACGAGGCCGTTCGCGGAACTGGCGGTCTGGGCGAACGCGGGCAGGATGGCGAAGTCGTCCGCGGCCTGGAACGTGGCGCCCTTGCGGAAATTGAGCCCGCTGCCGGACGCCGCGAAGGTGATGCCGCCCGCGCCGAGGACGAGACGGTTGACGGCCAGGTCCACGCCGCCCGAACCGCCCACCGTGATGCCGGGTGCGGAGACCTCCACGTCGGGTCCGGTGGAGAAGAACTCCGCGGCCGTGCCGGCGGGCGCGAAGGCGAGGGCGCAGCCGAACGCGGCGGAGTCCGAGAGGGAGTAGAGTCCGCGCCGGACGGTGAGCGTGTTCGCGGAAGAACCGGTGAAGGCGTAGGCGCCGGTATTGGGGAGGCGGAGCGCGTCCACCGTCACGTCGGAGGCGACGGCGACCGTCGCCGCGTCGGGGACGAGCAGCGTCTCGCCGGCGGCGGAGAGGTCGGCGGGAACCGGCGACCAGTTGGCCGTGTCGGCGAGGCTCGCGCCGTCCGCGCCCGTCCAGACGTGCTCGGACATCACGGGGCCCGCGACGAACGCGCCGGTTCCGGCGTTCGTCTTGAAGCCGGCGTCGCCCGCGATGTCGTAGACGCCCAGCACGTCGTCGGACGCGCGCCGCGCCGCCACGAACTCGCAGCGCACCGTGCCGTCCGCCGCCGTCACCTTGAATGAGTGGAAGCGGAAGGAGCCGGGGTTGCCAAGCCCCGTGCCGTTCGTGTGGGACTTGAAGAGGAAGATGTTGGCGACCGGGGTGAAATCGCCCCCCTTCATCGTGCCGCCGTCGAAGCCGCAGATGTCGGTGGCGAGGGTGGCGTAGTTCGCCCGCACGATGTACTCCGGTCCAACTGTGGGTTCGACCTTGGTTCCGTTGTAGCCGGTGTTGCGGTCGAAGCGGAGCTTGGACTTGTAGAGGAAACAAGTGAGCGTTGTTTTGTCCGTCGCGGTGCGCGAGCACCACAGGCACTGCGTGTCGCCAGTGGCCTTGAAGCGCATCTTCATCTCGAACGTGTCGGTGCAGTCCGGCACGATTCCGGTGTCGATGTGCTGCGTGCCGGTCGTCTCGA
>JAFRNO010000536.1 GCA_017430155.1 Kiritimatiellia bacterium
GAGGGCAAGACGCTGACGGGCCTGGTCGCGGAGGACTGTACGCTCGTGCACGACATCGGTCACGGCATGAAGGCGAAGCTCGTGCGCACGGAGTCCGCGCTCGTGCTGCGCGTCATCCCCTCCGGCATCACGGTGATCTTCAGGTAGTCTTTGGAATTGAGCATGTTTGCGCTACTTCTTGCGTCTTCTGTTAGCACCTAATCTTCATTTCCACGATTAGGTGCTAAAATAATCCGGCTTGAAATTTAGCACCTAAATTGGATTTTACAATTAGGTGCTAAAATGCAGTTGCGCATCATCACGAATTATGCTATAATATCAACCGCTTTTGCACAATAGGAGTTTTCTGTGTTCTACGGAAGAGAAGATCTCATTGATCGTTTGATGGCGCTTTTCGGAAAGTGCACGTCTTCGCTTGTTACATGCAGGGGGCGACGGCGTATAGGGAAATCGACGTTGATTGAGAAGTTTGCCCAACAGGCAGACGCGCGTTTCATAAAGATTGAGGGGCTTAAGCCGAGAAAGGGACTTTCCAACGCTGACGAGCTTGCGAACTTCGCGGCGCAACTTGCCGCGCAAACAGGGTGCGAGGAGACCCCTCCATCAAACTGGCTCAATGCCTTTATCCGCCTCGACAAGGAACTGGAGGATTCAAGGCGCATGGTTGTGCTTTTGGATGAAGTGTCATGGATGGCTCATTACGACAACACATTCTCTGGAACCCTTAAGATCGCGTGGGACAACTATTTCAAGAAGCATCCTAAACTGGTGCTTGTCGTCTGCGGCAGTGTCTCGACTTGGATACGCGACAACATAATCGAGGATGGATCGTTCTACGGACGTCGTTCGCTTGATCTGATTGTGCCGGAGCTGCCACTTTGCGAGTGTGTGAAGTTCTGGGGAAAAGCGGCGACGCGTATCGACAGGCGCGAGATCGTCGACGTCCTTTCCGTGACAGGCGGTGTGCCCAGATATCTGGAGGAAATTGATCCCGGTGCGACGGCGAGCGAGAACCTGGCTCGGCTCTGCTTCTCTCCGAAAGGTCTGCTGCGCGAAGATTTCGACGAGATGTTCAGCGATGTCATCACGCGGCAGCCGACATTCACGGCATCGGTCATGCGTACGCTCGTCGAAGGGTCGCGCGGCGTGACCGAGATAGCCGAGGCGCTGGGCCTGGAGAAGGGCGGCCGCATAACAGATGCCCTTTCCCAGCTGGAGGAGGCGGGCATTGTCGCCTCCGACTGCGGAAAGAATCCCGAGAGCGGCAAGGACGCGCGGGCCGTGCGCTACCGTCTCAGGGACAACTATTCGAGATTCTATCTCAAATACATCGAGCCGGAGAAGTCCGCAATCGATAGCGGGGCGTTCTCGCTTGGTTCTCTGGATCGTCTTGACGGATGGGAGTCCGTCATGGGGCTTGCGTTCGAGAATCTCGTCGTGAACAACCTCCGCGAACTTGTCGTTCCGCTTGGATTTGGGTCGGCGCTTTTGACATCGGCCGCGCCATACCGTCGGGCGGCGTCAAGGGGCGGCGCGCACGACGGCGTTCAGGTGGACTTGCTCGTCCAGGCGCGTCGCGCGATCTGCATCGTTGAAATCAAGCGACAGCGCGAGATCGGGCGTGAAGTAATTGACGAGGTCGCGGAGAAGGTCAGGCGCGTTCCGCACCGTGATGGGATATCCGTGCGGACGGCACTGATCTATGAAGGACATCTCGCCCCGATCGTCGAGGCTGACGGTTATTTTGATGCCGTCATTCCGTTTTCGCGATTGCTGAGACTGTAAGGAGCCGCGCCGTGCCCATAAAACAGATCCTCTCGTTCATTCTTTCGGCCTTTTTGTCCGTCGCCTGTGCGGCGGCGTCTTTTCGGATTGAGGCGGAGAAAGGGGAAATGCTGCCGGACGCGAAGGGCGGCAAGGCGGGCCCGTACGACAAGATCGCCGGAACGTCGGGCGGCAGCATCCTCGCCTTCTTCTCGCGCGGCAGGGGCGTGCGCTACGGCAAGACGCCCATCGCCGCGAAGTGGGTGGCCGTGTGCTTCGGCACGAACAACGGCGGCAACGACGCGACGGTGCAGTTCTTCGACGGCGACCGGCACCTCGGCGACGTCGTGTTCCCCGACACGGGGGACTTCCACGTGCTCAAGGACGTCGAAGTCGCCAAGATCGACATCCCCGCCGGCGCGGACCTGCGCATCGTCGCGCCGAACAATCCCGTGAACATCGACTACATCGACCTCTACGACACGGATACCCGTCCGGTCCTGCCCGACGCACGGCCGCCCGCTCCGCCCGTCGAGGAGCTCCGCGACAAGCTCTTCGCCGGCGCGTACGGCGCGTTCGACGAGATCGTGTTCGCCACGCGCACGCACCGGCGCGAGCACTGGTACGCGAATTTCGGCTACTACTGCTACGGCACCAGCTACACGATCCTCAACCGGCAGGGACGTCTCGTGGCCTACAACATCCGCACGAAGTCGTTCCGCACGCTCCTGGAGGACGTCGCGGGCGCGGTGCGCGACCCGTGCGTGCACTACGACGGGCGCCAGATCGTGTTCTCGTACCGTCCCGGAAACGAGCAGCGCTACCACCTCTTCACCATCAACGCCGACGGCACCGGCCTGAAGCAGCTCACCTTCGGCGAATACGACGACATTGAGCCCGCCTGGCTCCCTGACGGCGACATCGTCTTCGTCTCCGCCCGCGCGCGCCGCTGGGTGAACTGCTGGCTCACCCAGGTCGCCACCGTCTACCGCATGAAGCCGGACGGCTCCGGCATCCGCATGCTCTCCGCGAACATCGAGCACGACAACACGCCCTGGCCGCTCCCCGACGGACGCGTCGCCTACATGCGCTGGGAGTACGTGGACCGCCGCCAGGTGACGTTCCACCACCTCTGGACGATGAACCCCGACGGCACGCAGCACCAGATCCTCCAGGGCAACACGTATCCGGGCGGCGTGTACATCGACGCGAAGCCCATTCCCGGCTCGGAGGACCTCGTCATGATGGATTCCCCCGGCCATGGCTCGTTTGAGCACGGCGGATTCCTCAGCGTGCTGAGCTCGAAGGCCGGGCCCGACAACCGGTCCAACATACGCCGCATATCCCGGAAGAAGTGCTTCGACCCGTGGGCGTTCTCGCCCGAGCTCTTCATGGCGACGGACGGCGAGGAGGTGTTCCTCATGAACGGGCGCGGGGAGAAGGAGACGCTGTTCCGCCTCCCGGAGGAGTTCACCGCGTTCGAGGGCACGAGCGACGGCGGGTCGCGCATCAGCGAGCCGCGTCCGCTCATGCCGCATGTGCGCGAGCGCATCCTCGCCGACCGCACCGACCTTTCGTCCAAGACCGGCGAGTTCTACCTCGAGAACGTGATGGTCAGCCGCAGCCTGGACGGCGTGAAGCCCGGCACGATCAAGAAGCTGATGGTGATGGAAAGCCTGCCAAAGCCCATCAACTACACGGGCGGCATGGATCCGCTCTCCTACGGCGGCACGTTCACGCTCACCCGCTATCTCGGCACGGTGCCGGTGGAGGGGGACGGCAGCGCGTACTTCAAGGCGCCCGCGCTGAGGTCGCTCTTCTTCGTGGCGCTCGACGCGGAGGGGCGCGCCGTGAAGCGCATGCAGAGCTTCACCCAGGTGATGCCCGGCGAGAAGCAGGGATGCGTGGGATGCCACGAGAACAAGACGGAGAACACGGTGAGGCGCGCGGCCACGGTCTCGAAGGCGCTCGCGCGAGGACCGTCCGAGATCGACCCGTCTGGACTCGCCTTCGACGTCGCCGACTTCCCGCGCGACGTGCAGCCCATACTCGACCGCGCCTGCGTGAAATGCCACAACCCCGACAGGCGCTGCGCCAACGTGGACCTCTCGGGCGACCACGGCCCGATGTTCTCGATGGCCTACTACAACCTTATCGCCCACAACCAGGTGCTCGACGGGCGCAACTCGTCCCAAA
>JAFRNO010000537.1 GCA_017430155.1 Kiritimatiellia bacterium
ATCTCCACGTCCGCGCGCGAACAGGGATAGAGCAGCTGCAGGAATTGGCACTTGTGCTCGATCGTCTGCTTCGCGTAGAGCGTGTTCTTCTCTGGCGGCCAGGGCTTGAAGTAGGCGTCGCGGCCTTTGACGGTGCGGCTCATGTTGCAAGTGAGGATGTCGGGGACAGCCTTGCGCGCCTCGGCAATAGCGGAGAGGGAGGTGGCGATGAACGCCTGGTGGAGACGCCCCTTCGCCTTGATCTTCTGAGCCACCTCTGTCGCCACGTTCGCCGCGCAGTGGCAATTGATCCACACGCCCTCAGTAGGCAGGCAGTCGATCGCCTCGTCGAAAGTCGGCACCTTCACGTTCGCGTCGGGATGCCCGGGCCATTTGACGGTGAGCTTGCGGATCTCGTCGAAGGTCAGGGCCGAGACGGCGCCCTTCCCGTTCGTCGTGCGGTCGACCGTACCGTCGTGCATGATCACGAGCTCGCCCGTCTTGCAGCGCTTGACGTCGAACTCCACCATGATGGCGCCGAGGGCGACGGCGTTCGTAAACGCGACCACGGTGTTGGCGGGCTTGCCGCCGCCGTTCCCCTGGTGGGCGCAGACGCCGCCTGCGGGCATCGGCGGCATGTCGAATGTGCCGCACACGAGACGGAGCGTATTTCCCGTGTCCTCCAGCTGGAAGAGCTTCATGCGCTCGGCCTCGCCCGAGTTGGGCTGGTGGAGGGTGAGGAGCAGCTTGCCGTCGAACGTGCGGAAGAGCATGCCGTGTCCGCCGTTCTTGCCGTAGAGAATCTCGTCCTTCGTCCATGGCCCCGCGAGCTTGCCGGTGGTCGACTTCCGCAGGAGCACGCAGTAGCCGTGTCCCTTGACGAAGTTGGACCAGATCATGTAGAGGTCGCCGTTCTTCGGCGAACGGTAGAAGAACGGGCCGTCCGTCACGTGTCCCGCGCCCGGCACCGCGTCCCGCGCCGCGAACAGCGTCTTCGGCGGCGCCGTGAACGAGGCGAAGTCCTTCGCGAGCGGCGCGTAGCACATCCGTCCGTTGTCGACCTGGCACCACTCGTGGCAGAACACCATGTAGGGCTGGCCGTCCTCCACGTAGAGCGTACCGTCGAGCGTCATCCAGTCCTTGGGCGGCAGCGGCCCCATCTTCACGGGCTTGAACGGCCCAAGCGGGCTCTCCGACTTGAACACCCACGTGCCGCGCGGCGTGAGGTTCTTTTCCTTCGCCTTCGGGTCCATCGCCTTGATCGGCGCGGAGCCCTTCTCTTCGGTCAAGGTCGTGAAGAGGTAGTAGGCGCCCTCGTACTTGTGCACCTCGGGCGCCCAGACAGCGGTCACGGGCACGCCCTTCGGCACGACCATCGCGGGCTTCCTCTCGCTCCAATGCTCAAGATCGGTGCTCGTGCGCACGGAGACGCCGCTGCCGCCGAACCACGGCTTGGATTCGTAAAGGTAGTAGGTGCCGTTGTCTGCGAGCACGAACGGGTCGCGGATGCGGAAATCCTTGCGGAGTTCGGCCGCGGCCAGCGAAACGCAGGCCACGGCGAAGGAAGCGATAAAGGGAAGCTGTTTTTTCATGGCGGAAATTATACCAAAAAAACGCGTAAGGGTCGCGCTTGTCGCGACCATAAATCAAACGCCCCCGGCAAGCAAGTACCGGGGGCGTTCCGTGTCCGCCATGATCAATGGCGGATCCGCTTAGCACACGCCCTGGGCGACCATGGCGTCGGCGACCTTCACGAAGCCGGCGATGTTCGCGCCCATCACGTAGTTGCCCTTGTCGCCGTACTTGGCGGCGGCTTCCCACGCGTTGTCGTGGATGGACTTCATGATGCCCTTGAGCTTCGCGTCCACCTCCTCGGCCGTCCAGCTGAGGCGCTCCGAGTTCTGCGACATCTCGAGGCCCGACGTGGCCACGCCGCCGGCGTTCGACGCCTTGCCCGGCGAGTACATGATCTTGGCCTTGAGGAACGCCGCGATTGCGTCCGGGGTAGACGGCATGTTCGCGCCCTCGCCCACGAGCGTGCAGCCGTGCTTGAGCAGGTACGCCGCGTCCTTGCCGTTGAGCTCGTTCTGGCGGGCGCACGGGAACGCCGCGTCGATCTTGTCCGCCAACTGCCAGCTGTTCGCGCCGGGGAAGAACTTGACGGCCTTCGTCTTCTTTGCGAAGTCCGCGAGCTCGCCGCGCTTGACGTTCTTGAGGATCATGATGTCCTTGAGCATCTTCGCCGTGATGCCTTCCTCGCAGAAGATCGCGCCCGAACGGTCGGAGAGCGTCATCACCGTCGCGCCGAGCTGCATCAGCTTCTCGGCTGCGAAGGACGCCACGTTGCCCGAACCGGAGATCACGCACTTCTTGCCCTCAAACCTCTCGCCGCGCATCGCGAGCATGTTCTCGGCGAAGTAGACGTCGCCGTAGCCGGTCGCCTCGGGACGGATCAGCGAGCCGCCGAAGGAGAGGCCCTTGCCCGTGAGGACGCCCGTCCACTCGTTCGCGAGGCGCTTGTACTGGCCGAAGAGGTAGCCGATTTCGCGGCCGCCCACGTTCATGTCGCCCGCCGGCACGTCGGTGTCGGGGCCGATGTGGC
>JAFRNO010000538.1 GCA_017430155.1 Kiritimatiellia bacterium
ATGCATCTCTTCCGCTTCGCGACAATTGAAATCATGCATGATACGCCCCAAGGCGTCGTTTCCGCGCCACGTCCCGTTCGCATAGACAACATGCGCCCCGTCGCCGAACTCCAGTCCGGACTTTCTGTCCATGCGGTCGAACACGTACATGCCCTGCCCACGCCCCATCACGTCGTTCTCGGTGATGAAAATGACATACGTATCACGCAACCCGCCAAAGTCCTCGCCGGACGTGAGCGCGTTGGCATCCATTAGCGCGGAATTGTACCGTGCGCGTCTTGGCTCGGCTCCGTCATTCGCGCGCTGGATTTCAATGTCGTATTCCCGGCCTCTGGAATCCTTGGCGAACACATCGAACCTGACGCCGCGCCCCTGAAGGCTCTTGATCGGATATTCGGTTTGCGACTTGACAACCTTCAAGTCCTTCTTGCCGATGATGATCCGCAGGATGAGCTCAATGCACTCCGGCGCGTTTTCGAGGCACTTCGACATGAAGGTGTCGTCCATGAGCCGAAAGTTCTCGATGAGCGCGAGACACTCCGGCTTCATCACGGATGCAGAACGATCCGCCCCCGCCTTTTGGGCGGCGGCCTTGACCGCTTTCCGCATTCCGTTATGTATGATCTTCGCCATGTCACTTCATTCCGAGTTCCCCTCAAGGGCACACGCCTTTTTCGAAAGAACGCCGCTATGATACCACATTCCCGGCCGACAATCAAATGGGAAAATCGTCTCGTCGTCAAAACGCACAGCCATCTTGTAGAATACCAATCGTTCTGTTCATGTTACCTTCTCCAAATCGATTATTATTCATCCTTTGCGCCGCCAAGATGGCGGCTCTCCATAGTTGCGTCGCTCATTTACGCCCCTTTTCTACCTGCGACACCAAGGAATTCGCCAACTGGCGCAGTTCCTCGCGCTTCTTCGCGAAATCATTCTTCGTGAAGACCTTGTCCGCGCAGCCGGCGGCCACGTTCGTCGCGCCCGGCCAGTCGACGCACGAGACGACATGCCGGTAGCGCGCCAGCTCGGCGGCGCGTTTCGCGCGCGCCGCCTCAGGTTCGAACGGCGGCACCTCGAAGATGTCGTATTCGCGCGACAGCTCCCGGCTCCAGATGCGCACGAACTCGCAGAGGATCGCATCCTCGGGATGGCGCGTGCCGTCGCCGCACTCGCAGACGAGCGCCCGCGCGGAATAGGGACGCACCACGGCCATGTCGGGACGCTTCCGCACCGGCTCCGGACGCTTCGCGAAATCGGCGTGGATTACCTTCGCGGCCTCCCACGACGCCTTGTTGCCGTTCGGGAACGTGCTGTTCTCGCGCTGCGCGTTGTACCCAAGCCACATGATGCCGTCGGGCGCGAAGCGCAGGTGCTGCTCGTAGATGCGGCGCAGGTCGTCGGGCGTGGGATGGACGAGCTTGCCGGACGGAAACCGGTGCGCCTGCAGCCACGGCACGAGTCTCTTGTTGTAGCGGCGGGCGAGTCCCGACATGTACGCCATGTCGAACGGGATGCAGCCGCCGTTGTAACCGCCCTCGTGGACGGGATACGGATCGAGGTGAAGGAAGTCCAGCACCTCCGCGAGCACTTCCTGTCCCGTCCCGTCATGGTCGTTGCCGTAGCTCCACACGCCGCCGCGCGTCGTGTTGCGGAAGGTCTGGAGCGTCGGCACGGCGGCATGGAAGTCGTCCACGGCCACCTTCAGGTAGTCGGCGCACGCCTTGTGGAACAGATAGAGGAACTGCGCGCAGGCGCCCGGGCCGTACACCTCCGACGCGCCCCAGGTGCGCGGATAGGTGACGCCCTCGGGCGTGGCCTTCGCGAAGGCGTCGCGCGCGGAGGCGGAATAGTCCCAGAGCGGGAAGCTCACCGCCGGACCGTTCAGGAAGCTCGTGGCGTTGAAGATCTCGTCGCCGAGGCGCACGGCGATCACGACGTCGGCGGGGAACGTGCCGCCGTTCGCCTTGCGCCAACGGTCGAGCGCCGCACGCACGCGCCACCGCATGCGCTGGCGCGTGTGGCGCGAGAACACGGAGTAGCAGGTGCGGTCCGGCTTCCAGTCGGGCGACTTGTCGTCCATCGCCCAGTAGACCGCCAGCCCCACCTTGTCGAGGCGCCCCCCTTCCAGCCCCGTCAGGTCGAACGAGAGCTTCACGAGACGGCGCTCCTTGATCTCCGTGGCGTCCGCGAGATGCGCGGCGGAATCATTCTCCGGCTTCGCATCCGGCGGCGCCCATTCCACTTTCGCGGGCAGGATGCGTAGGTGCTGGCGGCCGTCGAACAGGCGTTCCGGCACGATCACCTCGGCCTCTCCCGTGGGAACGTATCCGCCGAAGTAGTGTCCGTCGCCGAGCATGTAGTAGTGCGGGTGCTTCGCGTACGCCTGGTCGCGCGAGTAGACGGGCGGTTCGACGATGATCTCGTGGCGACCGGGCGTGAACGCGAACAAGTTGCGGTCGATCGCGAGACCGCGGTAGCAGCCGCCGGACATCACGGCCAGCTCGTAGAGACCGGATTTCCTCGCGTCGTTGTCGGTCTTGCTTGGGTCGGGGATCCCGAAGAACATCTTGAGGCCGTACTTGCGGCAGATGGCGAGCTGCGCGGCGAGAAAATCCGTGTCGCCGTTCCGGCTCGCCACAACCTGCACGCCGTGCGCGACGCAGTCCGCCGCCATCTGCTCGAACTCCTCCGCCGTGCGGCATCCGCCCGTGCTCGTCCACACGCGCGGAAACGCCCCTTCCGCCGCAAACACGCACGCGACGCCCATCGCCGCAAACGCAAACAACATCCTTCGTTTGTTATGTTGCATCACAAGCCTTCTGTGTCGACCTTGACGTCGGCGTTTCCACGACGGCGTTCTTCATCAGACATCCCCGGTTCTTCACGTTCGTACTTTGCGTGTTTGGTTTCCTTCTGTTTCGCCCATACAGAGGTTGGAATTTCCTTATGCTGTTTCTTCCACTTCTCAAGAACCACATCCCAGACTTTCACCTCATGACCAACGACATCTTCTAATTGGGAACGTATTGACAACCATCTCTCAAAGGTCAGGAAATCTGCCGTTTGCAAAGTTCCAAATTGGCTTGTTGCTCTTTTACTTCTGGCGTACTCGCCCTCCAAGTAGCTCCGATATTCCCGCCAACTTTCACGGCCGCCTTTAAAAGTATCAGAATTCCCTCTTCCGTTGAAGAAGTTGCTTAGTTTTTGACTCTCTTCCTTAAGTCGTCTCAAACGACAAATTCTGGTCTCCCAGAAGTTGTCCTGATCATTCCGATGGTAGGCGCAGGATGACACTGATTCAGAATACTCACAAAACGCGAAGAGCTGGTCACCACGAGTTTCTGGATCGGTCGCATCAATGGGAAACGAGAACGCTGTTTCGAAGAAAAGCCTAAAGCACTTCATGCGCCGGGTAGGGTCGCTGATTCGGTTAATGTCCTGCGAGATCTGACTGCCAATATGCGTATTCCCGCTGGCGGCCTCTAGGTAGGCTCGCCAATTTGACGTCTTTTCGAGTTTTTGCCGAACCTGAAGTTCTTGCGGAGACAGTTCCCCAAGAGGCTCTTCACGGCGAGACACAGATGCGGCACATGAATGAGCAGGCTCGTCCTCAGATGAGGAAGGAGCAGCGGTAGGCACAGACTCCTTTCGG
>JAFRNO010000539.1 GCA_017430155.1 Kiritimatiellia bacterium
GGTCGATCGTCTGCTCAATGCTCGCGCACTACTACGACGTGGGCCTCAAGGACCGCTTCGACGAGCTCTTCGGCCGGACGGACATTGGGCGCGACCCCACGCCGCTGCGCAACTCGTTCCTCGTGCTGACGTTCGACTTTTCGACCATCCAGGTCGGGACGCTCGCGGAGATCGAGCGGAACTTCTGGCGCAACGTCCAAGGGACGGTTGGCTCCTTCACCGTGAAATACAATGATCTCGCCGACTGGTCGAAGGTCGGCGCCGCCACCGGGCCTGCCGACTGCATCGACAGGGTGCGGGACGTGATCCGCGAGAACGGCCTTCCACCGCTCTACGTCATCATCGACGAATACGACAACTTCACAAACGAGCTGGTGGTCTCGAACCGCGACATGGAGTACAACGCCATCTGCGGGCACGATGCGGTGGGCGACGCGACGCGGGAGTCGTTCTTCAAGACCTTCTTCAAGTCCTTCAAGGCCGGCCTGGCGGACGGCACCGTGGGCCGCACCTACTTCACCGGCGTCCTGCCGATCACGCTCGACGACCTCTCCAGCGGCTTCAACGTCGGCACGGTCGTGAGCCTCGACACCGACAAGCTCGGGCTTGCCGGCTTCACCCAGGCCCAGGTGGACGCCTACGTCGACGAAATCTTCGCGTGCCACGGACTCGATCCATCGCTGAAGTCGGCCGTGCTGACAGACCTCAGGAACTTCTACGACGGCTACCATTTCCTGCCCGGGGCGGAGCCGCTCTACAACTCGACGATCTGCAACTGGTACCTCCGGAGTCTGCTCGTCGAGCGGAAGCAGCCGTCGTTGGTCATCGACGCGAACGTGCGCACGGACATCGGCTGGTTCCGGCGGCTGGCGCGGACGCCTTCCAATGCGCTGGAGAAACTTCGCTCCTACGTCGAGCGCGGCGAGGGGGAGGGCATCGTTCGGTCCGCCCTCTCCGCCAAGTTCGGGCGGGCGAAGTTTTTCTCGACGGAGTTCTTCCCCTACGCGCTCTACTATCTGGGTCTGCTGACCTTCGAGGACGAGATGACCTTCAACATCCCGAACCTAACGATCAAGAACATGTTCGTCGATTACTACGACGAACTGTCCGAGATCACGAACGCCGACGAAGCGCGACATGCCTTTGTCCAGTCCGCTCGAGCGCACGTGAAGGCGAACGGTCCGTGGAGGGACGTCTTCGAGGCCTACTGGCGGCACTACGTAAAGGCGCGCATCCCCGCGCAGGCGTTCGACAAGATGAACGAGAACTTCTTCCGCACGACGTTCACCTCGCGCTGCCTAGATGTCCTGCCGATGTTCTACTCCTTCGAGACGGAATACAACTCCTCGGAGGGGCGCTGCGACTTCCTTGCGATCCCCAAGCCCGGCGTCGGCAAGCCCGCGCAACTTGTGGAGTTCAAGTACTTCACGAACGCGGCGGCGGAGAAAGGCAACGTCCTCGGCCGCGCCGAGCCCGACGCCGAGACCGTGAAGCAGGCGCTTGCCTACCGGGCCGCGCTCCTGCGCCGCCCCGACTGGAACGCCCCCGTGGCCGTCACGGTCGTCGAAGTCTGCGGCAGCGAAGGCTACAACTGGTTCGATTTGCCGGAGTAGAGTCCGGCCCGCGCGGAAAAACGGGAGAAAAAAAACCATGTGCCCTTCCGCCACATCCGAGACCATTCTCTGTCTCAACATGATTCCTGGTGATCGGGTCCATGAAATGATGGTGGCCGGAGTCCGTCGCTATGCCAGGGCGCGCGGTTGGGAGGTCGAGGTCGTTGGGGAGGCCGCCTCGCGGGGGACGCGGATTACGGCGCTGTTCGCGAAGTGGCATCCCGTAGGCTGCATTCTCCAATGCGAGCGTCAGATCCATTCGCCGCCGCAATGGCCGTTGGGAGACGTCCCCGTCGTCTTTCTGGGACCAGGCGGTGCCTCGCGACCCAACTACGGCGGCTACGTAGCGGTTGACGAGGAAGCCGTTGCCCGCGCTGCCTTCCGCGAGCTTTCGGCCGGCAAGCCGGAGGCATACGCCACCGTGATCTTCCGACGTTCCAACCCCTGGAGCCTTGCCCGCGAGAGCGCGTTCCATACCCTCGTCGCTGCGGCAGGACACCCCTGCTTTTCATTCCGCGGCCACTGGCCGAAAAAGGAGTGTGTGTCCGCGCGTGCGCGGCGTTTCGCCGAATGGCTCGCGTCGCTGCCGCGACGATGCGCCGTGTTCGCCGTGAACGACGACTCCGCGATGGAAGTCGCCGCCGCCGCGCATGCCACCGGGCGCGCCATTCCACGCGACATCACCTTGCTTGGCGCCGACAACGACACGTCGATTTGCGAGGCGTCTCGCCCGACGATTTCCAGTCTCCAGATGGATTTTGAAAACGTGGGCTTTCACGCGGCGAAGATGCTTGACCAAATCATCTCACGCGGAGACACGGAGGCGGCCCTTTCACGGGCCCCGTGCGGGGAAGTGGATATCCGAATCGGTCCGCTACTGGCGGTGCGACGCGAATCGACCCATGGGCGCGGACGCCGCGCCCCGCGCATCCAGGAGGCGGTCGAAATCATCCGCCGCAAGGCATGCGACGGTCTTACCCCACGCGAGTTGGTCGGGATGTTCCCAGGCTCCCGTCGTCTCTTTGAACTCCGGTTCCGCGAGGCGGTTGGTCATTCCATTCTGGACGAAATCCGCCACGTCCGCCTGCAGAAGGCGTATGTCCTGCTTGCCGAGACCGACACACCCATCGGCGCGATACCCGACTTTTGCGGCTATAACTGCGCCAGCACGCTCGACAAGCTCTTCCGCTCCCGCGAGAACATGTCCATGCAGGAATGGCGTCGCCGGCACAGATTCTGACCTCGTCTTTTTTTTCGCAAAATTCCGAACGCCCTCCGCGAAGACTGGTAGAATGCCTTCAATTCGCCTTGTTGTGTCGTGCTGCGTTTCGCAGGCGTGACAACCCGCGAACCGCGCCGTCGGCGGGTGCCGTCGGCAACCATGTACAAAGGAGTCAGACAAATGAACACGTCACCGTCATCCATCGTCGTCCTCGCAACATTACTTGCTTTCGCCGCATCGGCTTCAGACTTCACCTGGATGGCGTCGCCCGCCGACGCCTTCTGGAACGCCACATCGCCCAACTGGAACTCCGGCGTGGCGTGGATCGACAACGCCTCCGCCCCCA
>JAFRNO010000540.1 GCA_017430155.1 Kiritimatiellia bacterium
GACGGCACGCTGTTCATGGGGCCCAACCCGATCCCGTCCGCGGTCAAGTTCGTGATCGACTCGACGAAGAGCGGGCGCTTCGCGTTCTACTACCTCACGAACAACACCTCGAAGTGCCCCGAGGAGTACATGAAGAAGATCGCCGGCGCGGAGATCCCCGTCGTGCCCGAGCAGATCCTCACGCCGCTCATCACGCTCGAGGCATACATCCGCGAGAAGGGGTACAAGTCCGTCTACCTCATCTCCAGCGAGAAGGTGAAGGCCCACATGGCGGAGCGCCTCGCCGACGCGGGCGTGTCGCTCGACTACGACCCCGAGCGCAACGAGCTGATCGCGCTCACGTACGACAAGGAGCTCACGTACGCGAAGCTGGCGGACGCCACGAGCCTCTGGAACATGCGCAACTGCCCGCCGAGCCCGATGTGCCCCATTCGCACGAAGAACCAGACTCCCGTCGACTTCGTGGCGACGCACCCCGACAACTGCTGTCCAAGCGAACGCGGTCCGATCCCCGACATCGGCGGCATGATGAAGTTTTTGGAGATCACGAACGGCATGAAGCCGAGCCACGTGTTCGGCAAGCCGTCGCCGACGCTCCTCGCGCCCGTGCTCGCGAGGTTCAAGCCGGAGGAGATCGCCGTGGTGGGCGACCGGCTCTACACGGACAAGGCGATCGCGGACAACGCGGGAGTGGACTTCGTGTGCGTGCTCTCCGGCGAGACGACGCCCGCGGACCTCGAGAAGTACACGGGAACGCCCCCGGCGATCGTGGTCGAGACGTTCGACCACGTCCAGGACTGATTTCAATCATTCAAAGAAAGGAAAATGAGATGAAGAAAATGATGATGGTGGCGGGCCTCGCGCTCGCGATGGCGGGATGCTGCACGACGTGCGGGGAACAGACATGCGAGAAGCCTGCGTGCTGCGCGAAAAAGGCATGCTGCGCGCAGAAGTCGTGGCGCGAACTCGCGGAGAAGCCGATGATCGTGTCGCACCGCGGCAGCCGCGGCGAGTACGACGACAACGCGGCCGGCGGGTTCGCGAAGTGCCTCAAGGCGGGCGTGCGCGGCTTCGAGACGGACGTGCGCATGACGAAGGACGACGGGCTCATCATCATGCACGACGGGAACGTGGAGCGCACCACTACGGGCAAGGGGAAGGTCTGCGAGATGACCTTTGCCGAGGTGACCGCGCTCAAGCTGAAGAAGTCCGGCGAGAACGTGCCGTCGCTCCAGCAGCTCGCTGACGTCTTCAAGGGCGCGACGGGCATCCGCGTGGAGTGGGAGATGAAGGAGAACCTGAAGTCGCTCGGCAGCCAGGCGCGTCTCGACGACTACTGCCGCAAGTTGCACGACACGGTCGTGAAGACGATGGAGCCCGGCAACTACGTGTTCATCTCCTTCTATGAAGACACGCTCGCGACGATGCACCGACTCTATCCCGACGCGCCGCTCGGCCTCAACGTCGGCAAGTTCGCCACGAAGGAGGCGATCGACAAGGCCGTCGCGCTCGGCTGCTGCGGCGTGGCGCCGCTCCTGAAGGGCACGACGAAGGAGATGGTGGACTACGCCCACTCCAAGGGTCTCGTCGTCTCCCTCTGGATGATCCAGAACGAGCAGGACTACGCGCTCTCGCGTTCGCTCGGCGCGGACACGAACACGAGCGATTTTCCGCTTGCACTCCTGAAGGCGGAACGCGCTGCGGCGAAGAAATGAGGCAAAAGGAGGAATTGACATGTCACTCATTGACGAAGCTCTCAAGCAGACGACCGACACGAAGGCCTGCGTGATTCGCGCCGGCGCCACGGAGGACGCCGCGAAGATGTTCAAGGAGCTCTTCCCCGACGCGCGGAAGGCGATCATCGTGGAAGACCCGAACACGCGCCGCGTCGCGGGTGCGCGCGTGGAGGAGCTGCTCGTGGCGGCGGGCATTGCCTGCGACCGGCACGTGCTCTGCCCCGGCGGCGAATGGTTCCACGCCGAGTACAAGTGGATCGACGAGGTGCGCGAGGCCATCCGCGCGTCCGGCGGCGTGCCCGTGGCCGTCGGGTCCGGCACGGTCAACGACCTCGTGAAGCGGTCCTCGGAGGAGGCCGGCGTGCGCTACATGGTGGTGGGCACAGCCGCCTCGATGGACGGCTACACGAGCTACGGCGCGGCGATCACGAAGGACGGCATGAAGCAGACCCTCGCGTGCAAGGCGCCGCTCGGCTGCATCGTCGACTCCACGGTGGCCGCCGAGGCGCCGAAGGAGATGGTGGCGTCGGGCTACGCGGACCTCATCGCGAAGATCCCCGCGGGCGCGGACTGGATTCTCGCGGACGCGATCGGCAGCGAGCTGATCCATCCGGCCGCGTGGAATTTCGTCCAGGGCCCGCTGCGCGAGTCGCTGTCGAACCCGGCCGGCGCGGCGTCCGGCGACATCGCCGAGACCGAGAAGCTCTGCGCGGGCCTCGTGATGAGCGCCTTCGCCATGCAGGTGATGGGCTCGTCGCGTCCGGCCTCCGGCACCGA
>JAFRNO010000541.1 GCA_017430155.1 Kiritimatiellia bacterium
GGAGGAACAATGACAGGAAATTTGCAGATTGCCATGACGGCGGTCGGAGGGCTCGCGCTATTCATCTACGGGATGGGGCTGATGAGCGACGGCCTCAAGGAGACGGCCGGGAGCAAGCTGAAGGCCGTGCTTGGGTACATGACGAAAAACAGGTTCTTCGCGTTAGCGGCGGGAGCCGGGGTGACCGCGCTCATCCAGAGCTCCTCCGCGACAAGCGTCATGACCGTGGGATTCGTCAACGCCGGCCTGCTGTCGCTGGAGCAGGCGATCGGCGTAATATTCGGCGCCAACATAGGAACGACCATCACAGGACAGATCGTTTCGCTGAAACTGGACGACCTCGCACTTCCGGCCATCACGACAGGAGTGGCCGGACTTCTGGCCGCCCGCGGCAAGTCGATGCGCGGGATTCTGCGCACGGTGCTGGGATTCGGCTTCCTCTTCTACGGCATGCAGGTCATGAGCCACGAACTGAAGTCGCTGACGGAAATGCCTGCGTTCATCCGGTTCTTCTCGACGTTCGACTGCACGCCATCGGCAACGGGACACCTTCCGTTGGGGTGCGTGCTCGGCGCGATAGCCGTCGGCACCCTGTGCACGATGCTCGTCCAGAGTTCGTCGGCGACAATAGGCATCACCATCGCGCTAGCGGAGGCAGGGGCCATAAACATATGGACGGCAATCCCGATAGTCCTCGGCGACAACATCGGCACGACGGTCACGGCCGGACTGGCGGCGATCGGCACAAATGCAAACGCACGGCGCACGGCGTTGGCCCACGCGCTTTTCAACCTGCTCGGGACGATGATACTGACGGCGTCGTTCGGCCTTGTGGTCACTGCGCCGGGCGGCGTCGGCGCGCCCGCGTTCTTCCACCTGGTCGACTTCTGCGTTCCGGGCGACAGCTTCGCGGGCGCAAACCCGGGGCGCCACGTGGCCATGGCCCACACGCTCTTCAACGTAGGAAACGTAATCCTGCTATCCGCCTTCATCCCCGCGCTTGCCCGGATCTGCGAGACGATCATACGTTCCAAGGGGGAATCGCGCACGCTCACGCTCGAACCCAATCTGCTCGTCGCCCCCGCCCTGGCTTTGCAGGCGGCCGCCTCAGCCGTTGCCGAGATGACGCGCCGCGCATGGACGGTCGCCGCGGTTGCGCTCAACAACAGCCTCGGCAAGACATCCGTAAACCCCGAGTCGATCGAGGCGGCCGAACGCGAGGTCGACAAGATGCGCGAGCAGATAAAGTCGTACCTCGTGGAGATTTCCCAGCGCAAGCTGTCCCAGCGCGAGGCGCTGATGATTCCGGAGCTCATCCACTGCGCAAACGACGCGGAGCGAATCAGCGACCTGGCGCTCAAGGTCTGCAGAAAAGGAGACGTAGTCAAAGGCGGCATTGCGGACCCCGGTGCCGTTTCCCTCGTAGCAGGCGTGGCGGCACAGGTCAGGCAGTTTGCCCACGACACAATCGATGCGATGAGAAACGGCAAGCCGCCCGCCTTCGACCCGAAGAGCATCGACAGCGGAATCAGGTCCGCCGCGCGCATGGCGACTCTCGAGCTGTGGATCGACCAGCCGTCCCGCGGCGCGCACACGCGCGAGTACCTTGCGCTGGTGTCGGTATTCAAGTGCCTCGGCGACATTTCCCGCCACATCGGAAACATCGCCGTACGGGCCAGGGAATTTCGCGCACCGTCTAATCCACCACAGACCACCGTGCGTTTTGGTATAATATAAGTCATGAATCAACCAAAGATACTCGTCGTTGAGGACGATCCGTCCATCCGCCGCGTAATCGTGCTGGCACTCAAAAGCGCGGACTACGCGAAGATAGCGGAGGTTGCATCGGGCGATGCGGCACTTGAAGCCGCGTTCAGGATGCGTCCCGACCTTGTCCTGCTCGACATCATGCTCCCCGGAATGGACGGGCTGTCGGTGTGCCGGGCCCTTCGGTCGAATCCCGAGACGGCCGCTGCGGCAATCGTCATGCTGACCGCCAAGGGCGCAGACCGGGACGTCGTGGCCGGACTGGACGCAGGAGCCAACGACTATATCGCCAAGCCTTTCTCCAAGGACGTGCTGCTGGCCCGCATCAGGGCCGCGCTGCGGACAAGCGGCGCCTCAGACGCGACGCATTTGTCGCTCGACGGTCTCGTCCTCGACAACACCACCCACCGCGTCACGCTGGACGGATCGGACCTGAAGCTCACGCTCACCGAGTTCAGGATACTGGAGCTGCTGCTGCTCAACGCCGGACGCGTGTTCGAGCGCGCGCGGATAATCGACCGCATATCGGGCGGGGAGAAGATTGTCACGGAACGGACCATAGACGTGCAGATGGTGGGTTTGCGCCGCAAACTTGGTGCATGGGCCGGACACATAGAGACGATCAGGGGAGTCGGATACCGGTTGGACGAAAAATGAAAAGGCGGTTTGACAGAAGTCTGGCGGCCGCTGCCGCCGCCGGCGCGTGCATCGTGGTGTTCTCGCTGATCCTCTTCGCCGTCGCACGCAGCTTCCGCTCGTCGATAGCGGAAATGGCGGAGTCCGGCACCCGCGTGACAATCGTCAACGCCGACGGATCGGTTTTCTACGACACCGACGACGCTACGGGCAACCACGCGACGCGCGAAGAGGTGCGCCAGGCATTCGCGAGCGGGCACAGCACCGTGCTGCGCCACTCCGACACCCTGAACCGCGACTTCCTCTACTGCGCGCGCACAGTCGACGGCCGTGTGGTCAGGCTTGCCGTACCGTACACAGGCGTGATAAGGTCGCAGCGTCTCGCTTGGGCCGGGCTTTACGCCGCAGTGGCGATGGGTGCATGCGTGATCGTGCTGGTCTTCGTGGTGACACGCAGGCTGACAAGGCGACTCGACGAGCAATCCAAGAAGCTGGAGATTGCCGCCGCAAGCGAGAGCTTCCGCCGCGAATTCACGACAAACGTCACGCACGAGCTGAAAAGCCCCGTGACGGCGATACAAGGCGCCGTTGACGTCCTTGGTGACGGATCGTGCCTTTCGGAAGAGGAACGCAAGGATCTGTTCGGGATAATACACGGCGAAAGCGCAAGACTTGGGTCTCTTGTCGGAGACGTGCTTTCTCTCGCCCAGATAGAGCAGGAGGAGATAGAACATTCCCATGACTTTGCGGACGTGCCGCTGGCGGAACTGGTCGATGCAGTGGCGACCCGCGAGCAAGCCAAGGCGAACGCCGCACATGTGAAGATCGCGGTCGTGCGCAACGACGACGTCCACGTCAAGGGTGACGTCGGCAGGCTGGAGGAAATCCTCGAGAATCTGATAGACAACGCCCTGCGCTACTCCGGGTCGGACCGCATAGACGTTTCTTCTGCGGCCACGCCTACGGATGTGACCATATCCGTCACCGACTTCGGAATCGGAATACCTGCGGAGCACATTCCGCACATCTTCGAGCGATTCTACCGCGTCAACAAGTCGAGAAGCAGGTCGCTGGGCGGCACCGGGCTCGGGCTGGCGATTGTGAAGCACCTCGTCCAGCTGCACGGCGGATCGGTTTCGGTGGCCTCGCGTCCCGGACAAGGCACGACATTCTCATTCACCCTTTCGCGCCTGTCGCATCCAGCCGATTTCCCCTCCATCCACCGCAAGCTCCTCAACGGAAGGGCAAATCCCCCCGCGCCGACTTCTTGACCTGCTCGTGGTAGAAGTAGTTGACGACGATGGGCGGCTCGCCGAAGTCCGCCATGCGGTTGTCCTCGGCACGTGTTCCGTATGTCAATGGCTGACAGTAAAGAGGCATGCATGGGCAGAGGTGCGGTAACATGCGTTGCATGAGACGCAGGCTGATGGACGGATGTCACCGGATTGCCACCGGTTGATCAAGTTCGGCTCGCGGATGAGCGGGCGGGACAGCGCGATGTACTGTATGGCGGTCTTGGCGAGAACAGCATTTGCCGTTTCAAGCGAGCGCACGCCTCCAACCAGGACGACCGGTGTTTTCACGATTGCCGCCAGCGCCGCCGCCGCCGGAAGAAAGGAACACTCGTTCACGCCCGCACGGATGTTCGGACGTGACGTATAGTTCGCACTGACTTCGATAGCGTCGATTCCTGCGGTGGAAAGCATCTTCCCTGCGACGAGAAAATCGTCTTGCGCCAATCCGCCCGGCTGGCAGTCGTCACTGTTGATTTTTATTGCAACTACGAAGCCGGGGCGTGTCCGTTCGCGCATGGCGGCGAGGATTTCGACGAGGATGCGGGCGCGCTTTTCCGACGAACCGCCGAAGCGGTCGGTACGATGGTTGAAGAGCGGGCTGATGAACTTGCTCAAGTAGAAGAAGTGCGCGGCGTGAATCTGGACGCCATCGTATCCCGCGCGCTCGGCGCGCGCTGCCGCCTCGCCGAACTGCCGCACGACGCCTTCCACTTCATCTGTCGCAAGTTCGTCGACAAGCCCGTCCACCATCGCCGTCTGCATGATGATCTTCGCGCCTTCGTCATGAACGGCGTCCGTCAGGCGGCGATGCTCGGCTACGAACGAGTCATCATAGAACTTCGCCTCTCCGCCGATTGTCGCGTCATCCTCGACGATGGAGGTAAGTCCTGTGACGAGCATTGCCGCGCCGCCCTTGGCAAGTTCAGCATACGTGCGGATGATGCCGTTCGTGATTTCGCCGTTGCGTCCGGCGAGTCCCAGCCAGGTGGCAGACCGCCATGCGCGGTTGCGCAGCGTCACGCCGCCAAGCTTCGTTTCGTCAAACAGATTCTTCATTGAATGTCCTTACCCCGCCAGCCAAGGACGAGGCGCGTGATGGCGCCCGCGACTTCGCGGTGCTTTTGCTGATAGGTGTGGCCGGTCTTCTCGATGAAGACAAGCTGGTTTTCGTTCGCCTTCGGAAAGTGGCTGTTGATGTTCTCGAGAAATGCGGCGGGGTCGCCGTCGGTGAAGCGGTCGTAGGTTCCGATCAAGAGCGCGCCCGTGTGTGTGACGTGTGAGATTTGCGACCAGTCGCCGTCGGGCGATGTATGGACGTTGTTCAGCGCCGGCCCGAGCCAGTCGGCGGCGGTTGCCACGGTGCAGTCCACCCAGCCCATCAGCGGAAACGGCAGCATTTCATGTCCTTTGCCCTCCGACATGAGCGCGGCGACGATTTCGCGCTCCTCGCGCGTGACGCCGATCGTCATGTAATCGACGTTCGCGGGACTCATCAGAATGAAATGCTCCACGCGCAGATCGTGGTGGCGCGACAGGTAGTAGATGACCTTGTTCGCGCCGAGGGAATGCCCTGCGAGAACGATATGCCGGTAGCCGCGCCGTTCGGCCTCGTCGAGGTAGGCGGCGATGTCTTCGTCCGTGTCGGCAAAACGCTCATTCCACGAGCCGATTACTTCCTCATTCTCCGTGATGGCGTTTCGCGTCTTGATGACACCGAACGCATTGCGCGTCTGGGCGTAGGCGAAGTCGATACCGGCGGCGTTCAGCGCGTCTCCCATATCATAGTAGAACGGGTTGGAATAGAAATTCCCGTGTATGCCCGTGATGGCGATCACGAGAGTATCCGCCTTTCCGGGCGAGAGGAACAGCGCTCCGTTCAGCACAGTCCCCCGCCGGGTGGCGACATTGAGCTCGTTCATTTCTCTTGGGCCTTTTCGACAAGGCGAATTCCGAGAGCGCGTGCGTTGGCAAGGTCTATGGCGAAGTGCGCATCCCGGTGGGCGATTTTCTTCTCGGCGGAGAAGAGATTGACGTCATAGCGCGAGTAGTCGGCGACCTGGCATGTGTCGCACACGAACAGACTTTCGGAATAGCCGAATATCTCGCCCATCAGCTTTTCGTTGATGCCCAGGAGCGTCGGATACTGCCACTTGTCAAGTGCGTCCTTCGGGACGTTCATCGTCAGGATCATCGACGTAGGAACCGTTTTCTTGAGAAAGTGCTGACGAACGCCGTCAACTACCATGTAAGTATCAAGCGGGAACATCAATCGTTCGAGAAATGCGTGCGTGACGCCTGTTATGCCGCTGTAATAGACAGGCGAACCGACGACAAGCACATCTGCCGACGCCGCACGCTCAAGAACGGGGCGCAGAGCATCGCGGATTGCGCATACGCCGTTCGTTCTGGCGTTTTTGAGTTTGCATGCGAAGCAGCTCTTGCACCCTTTGAAATCTATGTCGTAGAGGTTGACGAGTTCCGCCTCTGCACCCGCGGACCGAGCGCCCTCCATCGCACTTTCGAGCAGCTTGGCGGTATTCCAGTTCTTGCGCGGGCTACCGTTGAAGAACATCGCCCTCATGCCGGATTCCCCCAGTCCTTCGTCATGTCGGCGATGATCTGCGCGGCGCTTTTGATTTCGTGGATGAAGCTGATGGCGTGTCCGACGGAGACGTAGCCGTTCTCCATGTCGCCTTCGAGCATCCCCTTGCGCAGGTTGGCGAAGCCGCCCATCGTCTTTCCAAGTTCCTCGTTCGTCGCGCCCGCCTTGTCCATCTCGACAAGCTTGCTGGCGAGTGCGCCGGGAAGCGAACGGTAGTAGGCGGGAATCGTGCGGAAGAGAAGAAGATCTTTGGCATTCGCCTTGAGGACGGCCTCCTTGACGTTCGCCGCCATGCGGCTTTCCTCGGACATGAGAAACGCCGTGCCGCAGTAGACGCCTTTCGCCCCGAGCGCAAGCGCCGCGTTGAAGGATCGCCGATCATAGATGCCGCCCGCCGCCATGACAGGAACGGACTTCACGGCGTCGACGATGAGCGGAACTATCGAGAAGGTTCCGAGCGTCATATTCGGGAGCGTGCCGCCCTCGTCGAAGCCCGTCGCCACGACAATGTCCGCGCCGCATTCCTCGGCAAATGCAGCCTCCGCCGGCGATGGATTCAACGAGCGGTAGACAATCTTGATGCCTTGTGACTTGATTTCACCGAAAAGCTCTTTCTTCACGTCGCCGACGTATGTAACGACC
>JAFRNO010000542.1 GCA_017430155.1 Kiritimatiellia bacterium
CGAGCGGCGTCAGCACGCCGCCCTCGACGGCATCCGCCAGCGTCACCACGTTGTTCGCCGTGCGCACGGGCACGAAGTCGCGCACGAGCACGCCGTCACGCCAGATCTTGAACGAATGGAGGCGGTGGTTGCCGATGTTTCCGACGCTCTGGAACACGCCGTCGGCGTACACTCCCGACGCGTAAAGGATCAGCGGGCCGGGCGTCTCGGTGAAGTCCGGGTGCGCGGGGATGTCCACGCGCGCGCCGTTGCTCACCGTCGTCGTGCCGTTGGAGACGGTGATCGTGTAGGGGCACCCTGCCGTCAGCTTGATGTTGCGCGAGATCTCGCTCGTGGCCGTATCGTAGTCCGCGCGCACGTAGTTCGTCCCGTAATCGAACATCGTACAGGATGACACGTATTTGTTGTCGACGCTTGCGCGCGAGCACCAGAACGCGGCGGTCGTGTTGTCCACGATCTCGACGACCGCCTCGAACACGTCGTTGTTGGGGCGGATCGTCCACCCGGTGTCGAGGTAGGATGTCGTGTTACCCTGGATGTACGCGAGCGGCGTCGCGCCCTGCGGCAAGGCCGCGAACGCCATGTTTCCGCCGAGCGACACCGCCGCCGCCAGCGCGATCAGACCAATCTGTCTCTTCATCTTCTGCGCTTCCTCTCATCGGCGCGCAGACATTACCTTCTTAAAGTTCTACATGGAGTTATCATATCACAATCCAGCCTTTTCCCGCAAGCCGAAATTGTGGTATACTTGTCGCATGGCAAAGAAGCGCACAGACCTCAAGATACCCTACGGGATCATGGATTTCAGCCGACTCCGCCGCGAGGGGTACTACTACGTCGACAAGACGGAGTACCTCGCGCAGATGGAGGCGCGCGACAGCTTCATCTTCTTCGTGCGGCCGCGCCGGTTCGGCAAGTCGCTCTTCATCTCCATGCTCGAGAACTACTACGACCTCAACCGGAAGAAGGACTTTAGGAAGTTGTTCGGCGACCTCTGGATCGGGAAGCACCCCACGGAGAATGCCAACCGCTTCATGACGCTGAAGCTCGACTTCTCCAAGGTGGGCGGCACGGGCGAGGCGCTGCAAGAGTCGTTTGAGAAGCACATCGCCACGATGCTCGACGAATTCGTGTTTCGCTATTCAGAGCATTACGACAATGCGTTCAAGGCGGCTTTCCCTGGCAAGACTGCAGAGGAGAAGATCGCGGCGGTCACCGCGCGCAACAGGACGATCGGCGTTCCGATCTACCTCATCATCGACGAGTACGACAACTTCACGAACCAGATGATCCGCTCGGCGGGCGTGACCGACTACCGCGAGATCACGCACGGCACGGGATTCTACCGTAACTGGTTCAAGAAGTTCAAGGGCGACTTCGACCGTATCTTCATGACGGGCGTCTCGCCCGTGACGATGGACGACCTCACGAGTGGCTTCAACATCGCCACGAACCTCTCCCTCGACGCCTACTGCAACGCCACGCTCGGATTCTCCGAGGCGGAGGTCCTGAAGATGTACTCAGACTTCAAGGGGACGGGCCGGTTCACGCGCGGCGATCCCGCCGAGATCGTAAAATCCATCAAGCCATGGTACGACGGTTACTGTTTTTCCGAAGAGAAGGTGCGCGAGGAGAGCGTGTTCAACTCCGACATGACGCTCTATTACCTCAAGAGCCTTGTCGAGACCGGAAAACCGCCGAAGAACATGGTTGACGCCAACATCAAGACGGACTACGAGAAACTGAGGACGATTTCCGATCTCCAGCGCGTCGTGTTCAAGATGGAGCCGCTGGAGGCGCTGCCGATGACGGAGCAGGCCGTCGCCAAGGGCGGCATCCAATTCCCGCTCGTGGAGTCGTTCCCCGCCGAGGCGATTATCAAGCCCGAGAATTTCCGCTCACTATTCTTCTACTACGGGCTTCTCTCGATGGCTGGCAGGAGGATGGGCGCGACTGTCTACGCCGTCCCGAACGCCTGCGTGGAGAAGCAGATATACGGCTATCTCCGCGACCGATACTTCCCTCCGACGAAGAGCTTCCTCGACTGGGACGCAGTCGCGCAGTCCTTCGCCTACGAAGGAAATTGGCGCAAGTTCTTCGAGCTCGTCGCGAAGAACTTCAAGGAGACGACGCCGATACGCGGCGGGATCGACGGCGAGGTGCGCATGCAGGGCTACTTCCAGTGCGAGATGGGGCATCTGCCGCAGTTCATCACCTGCCCCGAGCTGGAGATGTCGCACGGTAACTGCGACTTCTTCCTCTTCCCCGAGCGCACGTACTACGGCGACGTGCCGCACAGCTACATCGTCGAGTTCAAGTACCTCAAGAAAGGTGCGAAAAAGGCGGAGCTGGAGGCTCAGCGCGCCGAAGGAATCAAGCAGCTCAAGAACTACGCGAAGGACAAGAAGGTCCCCGCCCTCGCCAAGGGCACGACGCTGCACCTGATCCTCGTCCAGTACCGCGGCCCCGCGATGTCAAACTGCGAACTCGTGGCCGAGAAGACTTTCTAGCGGTCGCAACAAGCGCGAATGGTCGCGACAAGCGCGACCGCTCCCGCATGGAGAGCCGCGTTTTACCTGATGATCAGCACGGCGCCGCCGGGGATGACCCGAGCCCAGATGCCGTCGCCTTCGCGGTGGACGACAACCACGCTGCCGGGAATGCCGCAGCCCGCGCCGCTTAGCGCGCCGCCGAGCGTGACCGTCCCGTCGATCTCGGCGACCTTCGCCGCGAACGTCTTCGCAAGCGGGTTCGAGGCGTCGCGCCCCAGGTCCACCGTCACCGGCCCCTCCGTCACGAGGTCGCCCGTCACCTTCACGAGGTCGCAGGCGCTGCCGGTGTCGGTCGCCGTGCAGACGATCGACGCGCCGGCGGCGAGCGTCAGGTTCGTGACGGTCACGCGCGCGCCCGCCTCATGTCCGTCCGCGCCCGGCGCGACGCTTCCCGTCACGCGGAACGTGCCGTTGGAGCACGCGCCCGTGCCCTTGATGCGCGCAAGCGTCTGGGAGAGCGCGTTGCCGTTCAGCACGGCGTCCGCGCCC
>JAFRNO010000543.1 GCA_017430155.1 Kiritimatiellia bacterium
AGATGGGCGAGAGGCCGAGGCGCTCCCATGCGAGTTTCGTGGCCACGCGCCCCTTGGGCGTGCGGTCGAGGTACCCTTCCATGATGAGGAACGGCTCGTAGGCCTCTTCAATGGTGTCCGGCTCTTCACCCACCGAGACGGCGATCGTGGAAAGTCCAACGGGACCGCCCCCGAACTTGGCGCAGATAGTCTCGAGGATTTTGATGTCCATCTCGTCGAGGCCGTGCGGGTCGATTTCAAGAAGCCCGAGGGACTCTTCCGCCACTGAACGGGTAATCAGGTTGTCCGCCTTCACCTGCGCGTAGTCGCGCACGCGGCGGAGGAGGTTGTTCGCGATGCGGGGCGTCCCGCGCGCGCGCGCGGCGATTTCAAGGGCGCCTTCCGGCTCGATGCCCACGCCGAGCTTCGCCGCCGAGCGCGTGACGATCTCGGCCAGTTCCTTCGGCTCATAGAAGCTGAGACGGTTGACGAGCCCGAAACGGGCCCGGAGCGGGGCGGCGATGAGGCCGATGCGCGTGGTGGCGCCCACGAGCGTGAAACGGGGGAGTTCAAGGCGCACGCTGCGGGCATTCGGCCCCTGGTCGATCATGATGTCGATCGCGAAATCCTCCATCGCGGAGTAAAGGTATTCCTCCACGGTCTTCGCCATGCGGTGGATTTCGTCGATGAACACGATGTCGCCCGTCTCCAGCGAGGTGAGCAGACCTGCAAGGTCGCCGGGCTTCGTGAGGACGGGGCCCGACGTGGTCTTCACGTGCACGCCCATCGCGTCGCCGAGGATGTAGGAAAGCGTGGTCTTGCCGAGACCGGGCGGACCCGAGAAGAGCACGTGGTCCAGCGTTTCCCCGCGGTCCTTGGCGGCCTTGACGGCCAATTCCAGCCGATCGCGGATCTTCTGCTGCCCCACGAACTCGCCGAACTGCCCCGGACGCAACCGATTGTCAAACGCCGTGTTGCGTCGGTTCAGCTCATCCGATGCTCGCTCGTTCCTCATGGATCAGTCGTTCTTCAGGGGTGTAGAAAACGAAAGGAAAGGGGCAAGCAAAGAAGCCTGTCCCTTTCCTTGTGGAGCCTCACGCGGCAATGTTACTGCGCGGGTGCCGTACCGTCATCACCGTACCCCTTGCTCTTGAGGTAGTCGATGATCTTGCCGACGGTGGTGAGCTTTTCGGCGTCCTCCTCGGGGATGGCCGCACCGAATTCCTCTTCAAAAGCCATGATGAGCTCGACCGAGTCAAGCGAATCCGCGCCCAGATCGTCAATGAACGACGCCTCAAGCGTCACCTGTTCGGCGTTGACGCCGAGCTGGTCAACGATGATCTCTCTCACGCGGTCTTCAAGTTTACCTGCCATTTGTTTTTACTCCTTGGGTTTGGAAGATGCGAGTAGTATACCATATCCCCCGCCGAAAGGCGAGAGCAAAAATCTATGAAATGAAAAATCAGCCGATCATGCCGCCGTTGACGGAGATAATTTGCCCCGTAATATAGGCCGCATCGGGCGAAACGAGGAAGCCCACGCACTTTGCGATGTCCTCGGCCGTGCCGAAGCGACGGAGCGGAATCGTGTCCATATATGCTTTTTTCACATCATCTGGCAGCACATCCGTCATTTTGGACTGGATAAAGCCAGGCGCAACGGCGTTGCAGCGGATGTTGCGGCTGCCCAATTCCTTGGCCGTCGTCTTCGTGAGGGCGATTACGCCACCCTTCGACGCCGTGTAGTTGGCCTGCCCGGCGTTGCCCATGATGCCCACGACCGAGGCGAGGTTGACGATTGAGCCGCCCTCCTGGACGCCGTCGGCGGACTTGTTCTTCATCATCGGGCGCGCCACCGCGCGCGTGAAGAGGAACGTGCCCTTCAAGTTGACGTTCAGCACGGCGTCCCAGTCCTCGTCGCTCATGCGCATGAGGAGGCCGTCCTTCGTGATGCCGGCGTTGTTGATCAGGATGTCGATGCGGCCGAACTTGTCCAGCACGGCCTTCACGCAGGCGTTCACCTCGTCGCTCACGGCCACGTTGCAGCCGAGCGCCAGGGCCTCGGAACCGGCCGCCGTCACGAGCCCGCACGTCTCCTCGCACCATTCGGGCTTGAGGTCCACCACGGCGACCTTGGCGCCCTGCTCCGCGAGCTGCTTCGCGATCTGCTGCCCGATGCCGCGCCCGGCACCCGTGACAATGGCGATCTTACCTTCCAGGTTCTTCATCAAATGTTCCTTTCTTTTCCGTTTCGCTGCCACTCTTGGCAGACGCGGATAGTATAGCATTTCTTGCCATCCCGCGCAACGCGCGGATTTCTTCATTGCGCAATGGCGCAGAGGCGGTCGACGAATTTGTCAAGATAGCGGGACTTGGCCTCTTCCGAAAGGCATGACGTCTCAATTAGCCTCGTCACCGAGTCTCTGTGCCCTTGGAACCTTGCAATGTGACCGCAGACCTCTTCTTCCGGCTTGAGAATGTAGTCTCCGCCCGATTCCACGACGGCGAAACCGCCGCGCACACGCTTGAGCTGCACCTTGTCCTGCACGCCGGAGATGGACGCGCGGCGCGTCTTTTCCCTGTTCTCGGCAAGGTTCAGGTCGGAAGCGGAAAAGTCAAGCCTTAACATACACCGCTCCTATCGCGCCATACGCGCTCGTCTCAAGAAGACGCGTAAAGTGGTCGTTCTCGTCAATGTGCAGTTCACGGCACTGCCGCTCTTTCTGCGATCCCTCCGCAAGCAAACCAAAGAAAAACGGGAAAAGCACCTTTGAACGGTACTCGCGCTGTGTCTTCGGAAGCGTCGCCGAGATGTCCGGCATCGCCGAGTCCGCAAAATACAGAGGGTCATAACGGAAAAGAAACCCTTCTCCGTCCTTGATCAGCTCACCCGCCGGAATGTCGCGGTAATAGACAATTCCCCGCTTCATACGCCGACCCTCACCTTGAAACCCACGGTGTTCGCCACCTTGAGGAGCGTGTCGAGCGTGACATTGCCCTCGCCTGTCTCAAGATTGGAAAGAGTATGAACCGAGACACCGCTTAACTTCGCCAGTCGCGCCTGGGTTATGTCAAGCGTATCCCGCCTCTCGGCAATCAGCTTTCCTATCTCTGTTTTGTTCATCGAAATGAATAATACTCTTTTTCTTTCCGAATCGCAAGTACAAAGATCAAGAAATATTCAATATGATGAACCAAGAAGGATTGGTAAGCCCCTAGAGTATCTATAATAATACCGCAAGTCACCCAAAACAGCGGCGAGAATCAACAATCTGCCTACATGCCGCGTGAAAATCACTCACCTTATCCAGCCTGCTCGCGACGCCGAGAACATGACTCCGCCCTTGAACACGAGTTCGTATTTCCCGTCGCGCAAAGCATAGCGCGGCTCGGCATATTCAACGGACACGACGAGCGTGCCAACTGCACCATACGCCACAAAATGCTGATTTTCCCCTCGATACTCAACGTCGTAGGCAGCTGGAATGCCATAGCCTTTTTCACCCGACAACAGATTCCGACGGCTGTCGGGCA
>JAFRNO010000544.1 GCA_017430155.1 Kiritimatiellia bacterium
AACCACGACGCCTTCGGCCTGAAGAACGGCGGGCGCGTGTTCAAGGACGCCACCGTCCTCGCGCGCGAGGCGATGCAGGCCGACCCGAAGAAGGCGTGGGCGGAATGCTTCGACGAGGAGTGGCAGCCGTACTACACGAGGAATGTCAAGGGGTACGACTTCTTCTGCTCGCACTGGCAGCCCGGCATCTGGTGCAACGGGGTGGCGGAGACGGGGTGCGCGGGCTGCGTCGACGCGTTTCGCGGGTTGATGGAGAAGTGCGATCCGTCGCGTCCGTTCTTCTACGTCCAGCACCCACACCCGCGCGACACAGTCTACGGGAAATGCGCGTGGGGCATGGACGACGGTTCGGCGACGAAGCTGCTCTCCGCCTTCCCGCAGGCGATTGCGTTCTCCGGGCATTCGCACGAGCCGCTCACGAACGAGAGATCCATCTGGCGTGGCGCGTTCACGTCCGTGGGGACCGGTTCGCTGCGCTATCTTGCGGCCGACGCGCTCAGGAACTTCGAGTACACGGCCGGCTACGAGAATGGAAGGTGCAACGTCTATCTGCCAGGCGGCGTCCGGCGCGAGGACCGTCAGGCGTTCTACGCCGCCTACGATTCGCCGAAGATGATGGCGGTCGAGACGAACCGTCCGGACATCCGCGTCGGGCAGATCGTGAGCGTCTACGACGACCGCGTCGAGTTCGCGAAGCGCGAATTCGTCAGCGGACTGCAGCTGGGCGAAGACTGGGTCGTGGAGCTTCCCGCGAAGCCGCGCGCATTTCAGTCGTTCGCCCGTGCGGCGAAGCCGGCGGAGTTCCCCGCGGGTTCAGTCCTGTCCGCCGTGCGCATGACCGCCAAGACGCGTGGCCTGAAACGAGCCGGCGGCGATATCGAACCCCAGGAGAAGGCGGCCATCCGGCTCACGTTCCCGGCGGCGACCGTCGGTGGGCAGGTGGCGGAATACGAGATCTGCGCCGCCAATGCTGGCGGGAGCGTGCGCGCGGTGCGCATCTGCGCGCTCAACGGACTCTACCCCCGGCGTCACGCGCATTTCGCGAAAGCCGTCACGGCGACGGTTTCAGCGGATGCGCTGCCCGCGGGCATCGAGACCGTCCGCGTGACGCCGCTCGATTCCTACGGCAACCGCGGCCGTGCGCTTGAGGCAACGATCGGAGAGCACGCGGGTTAAGAGCCGCTGGCCGGAACATATTTGTATCCAACGCCATGGACGGATTCAATGCGGACGGCGTCGGATCCGAGTTTCTTGCGGAGGAGCATCAGCCGCTGGTCGAGCGTACGCGTGGTGCCGTAGTAGGAAACGCCCCAGAAGCGATCCAGCAGTTCGTCGCGCGAGAACACCTTGCCGGGATTCTCTGCGAAGAGCTTGAGCAACCTGAGTTCGCGCGGAAGCAGCCGCTGGGACGTGCCGTCGGAGGCCGTGACGGTCAAGGTGGAGGCGTCAACGGTCGCCGCGCCGAATGCGAACGTGTCGGCGGCGGACTGCGGTGCGGCGAGCAACGCCCGGCGCAGGAGGGCGGCGATGCGCGCGAGCAGTTCGGCGATGGAGAACGGCTTGGTCAGGTAGTCGTCCGCTCCCGCCGAAAGTCCCTCGACCTTCTGGCTGTCCAGTCCGCGGGCCGTCAGCATGAGGATTGGCAGGTGGGCGTCCGTGCGGCGGATCGTCCGGCAGACGGTGATTCCGTCCATCTTCGGCATCATGATGTCCAAGACCAGCACGTCGGGCCGCCGCTCGGCGATGGCCGCGAGGGCGGCTGCGCCGTCGGCGACGTGGCGCACGCGGTAGCGTTCGGACTTGAGCGCCGTGCAGATTCCTTTCGCGAGGAGGGCGTTGTCTTCCGCCACGAGGATGTCACGCATGGCCGGACTCCTTTTCGTTCGTGTCAAGGACGCCGAACAGCGCCTTGTCGAGGACAACTTTCACGAGACGTCGGCTCTCGTCCGTGATAGCGTCCAGCGCCTCGTCGCGCTCGCTCTCCGTCTCGTAGCGCCGCTCTTTCACGATCTCGGCGTAGAGCTGAATGTTGGCGAGCGGCGTGCGAAGTTCGTGCGCCGCCTGCGTGACGAGTTCCGTCTTGCGCCGCGATTCGCGCCGGGCGTTCCGCGCGAAGAGGAGCAGTCCCGCGCCGCCGCCCACGAGCGACAGGACGAGCAACGCCACCAGGCACCCGCCGATGAGCCAGACGGACCGCGTGTCGGCGACGTACGGCTTCTCGGGCGGAAGGCGATTCGCCACCTCCTGCATGCGCAGCTCGAATCCCACCACTCGGCCCGCCCCCGTCCGTCGCCAGTACAGCAGTTCGCCATGGGGCCCGTGATCGGTGGCCTTCCAGCCTTCGTCCGGGGCGTTTCGCGCGAGCCAGGGCTGGCGCATCGTGAGAAATCCCGAGAAGCGGTTGAGGAAATCAAGTTCGGAGCGCGTGGCCGTTTCGCGCCGGGGGTGGACCAGACCATCCTGGTCCGTCCATTCAAAGGTGTTGCGAACGAGCCGGTCGTCGGAGTACGGCGCGGCAACAAGACGACGGGCCGTTTCAAGCAGCTCCTTCTGCGCGCGCGCCACAAGGCGCGTCCCCGCCTGTGCGGCATGCGTCTGTTCGTCTTGGCGCAGGCGAAGTGCCTCGCGCCGCACGAGGTGCAAACCGCCGAGCGCCACCAGCACGGCCGGCAGGGCGATCATGAGCAGATAGACGAGAACGATTTTCCGCATAGGTGAAGTATATCATTTTTTCAGTTGGCCGTGCGTCAGCGGAAAGTAAAAAGGGTGCCGGTGCGAACGGCGACAAGGCGGAAGCCGACTGTCGCGAAGCCGGTCCGGGGCGCACGTCCCTCGCCGCGGTAGGTCAGCGCGCAGCTCGCCTTGGTAGCGTACCAGGAGCCGCCGCGGACGGCGTTCACGGACTGCCCCGCCTCGGCGCCGTTGACGGCCACGATCACGGAACTGGTCCAGTCCCACGAGTTGCCGAGCATGTCGAAGATCCCGTAGTCGCTGGCGCAGTCGGGGTAGGTGTCCCAGTCAAGCGTGTAGCCTCCGGCGTCGTTGATGCTCTTGAAGAGATCGGTGTAGACGAATCCCGTGTAGTTCGCGTGGTTCACCCAACCCGACACCGCGCCCGACGCGCTCACGGAGATGACATCCGAAAGTTTGTCCTGTTCTCCCTGCCGCGTGCTTTTCTCATGGTAGTAGGTGACCAGCTGGTCAGGGTCTTCGGTCAGGAGCTTCGTCGCGATCACGGCGTTGTAGTTCCCCACCTTTGAGCCGGCGGCGGCGTTCTCCCATTCGGCCTCGGTCGGGGGACGGAACTTCCAGCCGACCGTGCGCGCGCTCTTCCACTCGCAGAAGGACAGCACGTCGTTGTAGGAGACCGACAGCACGGGATGCCGTTCGCGGCCCTGCGGACACGTCCTGCCGCCCCAGTAGCCGGGCGTCTTGTGTCCCGTTGCCGTCGCGAACTCGGCGTATTCGGCGTTGGTGACGGGATGGCGGCAGAGGTAGTACGGGGCCATGATCGGCGAAGCCTCTCCGGCGGCGCTCGAATGCGGGTTGAGCGACTTCGCAAACGCAAACGAGGGGTTCGCGGGAATCAGCGCGAACTCGTCGGCGATGCCGGCCGCCGCCGTCGCGGTGGCCAGTGCGCACAGTCCTGACAGAATCCCGTGTTTCATTTGGAGCCCTTGTTCGCCTTGGGCACGGCCACGACGCGGAAGCCGACGGTGTTGAAGCAGCCGCCGGGACGGCGTCCTTCGCCCTTGTAGTCGGTGCGGCAGGAGTTCCGCATGGCGTACCACGAGCCGCCTTTGATGGCGTTGACCTTCTCGCCGCGTTCGCGTCCGTTACGCGCAACGCTCTCGGTGGATGTCCACTCCCAGCAGTTGCCCCACATGTCGAGCGCGCCGCAGGCGGCCTTCGTGTCGGGGTAGGCGTCGACGGGCGTCGTGTAGCCGCCGTCCTCGTTGAGCTGCTTGTAGAGGTCCGTGTAGATGAAGCCGGTGTAGTCACGGTGGTTGACCCAGCCGCGCACGCGCCCGTCGGGCGTCACGGATAACACATCAGAGAGCTTGGCCG
>JAFRNO010000545.1 GCA_017430155.1 Kiritimatiellia bacterium
GCCACCACGATCGCCGAACCGGACGGGAGGGCCGAGGCGTCTGCGCCAACGGGAATCGAGAGCGTCCCCTCCTCAATCACGGTGTCGCCCGTGTAGGTGTTCGCGCCCGTCAGGGCGAGGGGTTTCGCGCCCTTCTTCACGAAGCCGCCGTCCGTCCCTTCCAGCGCGGGATCGTGCAGGAGCGGCTGGGCGATCGTGTAGGTGTCGCCCGCGAGGTATTCCGTCGTCACGACGGCGCCGTTCGTGGAGACGAGCACCTCGGTGAGGTCCGTCAGCGTGCGGTCCGCCGCCGCCGTTCCCACCGGCGCGTACATGCCGCCGTTCCAGTAGATGTAGGCCGAACCGCCTGCGAAGAAGCAGTAGTTTCCGGACGTGCTCGTGCTGAGGAATATCTTCTCCGCCTTCAGGATGCCGCCGTGGAGGTTGAGGCGCGACGTGCTGCCGTTGCAGCCCATGTAGATGTAGTTCGTCTCGTTGTAGAACCCGCCGTACATGTTGAGCGTGGCGTCGCACGCGCGGTTGAGGGTTTTCTCTCCGTCAGCCTTCCCTCCGAGATAGCCCATGCGCGTGCCCTTCGTGCCGGACATGTCAAGATGGTTGTACGTGCCGCCGTACACGTTGAACGTGGCGTGCGGCGGGTTGACGCCCGTCTTGTTGTACGTCTGCCCGAAGCGCATCGGCCCGGTGTTGGACAGCGTGCCGCCGTAAAGGTTCGCCGTCGCCTGCACCGCCGTGTCGTAGTCCGAGAGGTCGTAGCAGAAGCAGAACGAGGCGAACGTCGCGTTGCCGCCGTACTGGTTGTAGACGGCATACGTCGGGATCAGGTTGCCGCCCGCGTCCTTCCCGCGGTTGAAGGTATGCCCGAGGTAGATCCAGCCGCCCTTCACGGTGCCGGAGCGGATCGTGAGCGCGGCGTAGTTCGTCGCGTACCCCCAGCCGCGGTCGTTCGCGCCGACGAAACAGTCGAGCCCGTTGCCGTTGTTGCCCACGTGGAAGAGCGCGTTCGGGCCGCCGGCCACGACGATCTCGCCCTCGTCGATGCAGAGCCCGCCCGCGCCCTGCTTGGCGGAGCAGTCGCCGTTGTCCGGCCAGTACCAGTTCGCGCCCGTGTTGTTCCAGCTCGTGTTGAAGCCGTACCAGCCGAGGTGGTTCGTCGCCGTCGCCACGGTGCTCGGCGAAAGCGTGAGCGTGCCGGGGCCCGTTTTCATCAGGCCGCCCATCTGCGAGTCGAACCGGTCCGTCAGGAGCAGGTCGTTGTCGAGGCGGATGATCGCCGTCTGCGAGCCGCCGTCCGTGCGCGTGACGACCTTCGCGGAGGAGATGGCCTCGGGGCCCGTGTAGTGGAACGTGCCGGGGCCGACCGTGAGCGTCTTGCCGTTCAGCTTCGACATGTCGGCCAACTCCAGCGTGCCGGAGTTCACCCACACGCCGCTTCCCTGCGCGATCGTTCCCTCGAACGTCGTCTTGCCGCCGCCGACCTTCGGCGTGTTCACGCGGAGCGGACGGTTCGGGTCCATCGTCAGCGTCCCCGTCACGCGCGCCGTCGCGCCGGACGCCGTATAGACGCCGATCGCACCCGTGTGGCCGCCGTTCGCGTCCGTCTCGTTCGAGCGCCTGTAGTAGTCGTCGGTCGTCAGGTCGGCCGCAATCACGTGCGTACCGCTCGCCACCACGAGTCCCGGCGCCGTCTTGAAGTCCCGGTGGTTGAGGTTGACCGCGCCGCCCGCAATCGTGTAGCCCGCCCCGGCGTCCGCGCCCTTCAGCGTGGCCGTGCCCACGGTGAGCGCGTCGTCCACGTTCACGGGCACGTTCGCCGCCGTCGCCGGGTTGAAGAGCGCGAGCGAGTTCGTGCCGTCCGGCGGTTGGCCGCCGTTCCAGTTGGCGGCATCGTGCCAGTCGCCGCCCGCCGTCACGCTCGTCCAGACCGTCGCGGCCGCGTCCGTCGGCGAAATCGTCACCTTCACCGTGCGCATGCCGGCGTGGACGCCGCTCGTCACGTTCTCCTTCACGTAGGAGAACGCCTTTTCGGGGAAGTTAGTGTTCGCCACGAACATCTCAAGCGGCACGTCCGCCTCGTCGGCGGGCTTGTAGTAGACGACGTTGTACGTGCCGTCCTGCATGCCGTGGATGTTGTACGCGCCGCCGGGGCGGTGGAACGCCACCGTGACGGGCGAGAGCACCTCCATCTTCGTGTGCGTGAAAAGTCCCACGTCCGCGCGGTCGGCGCAGAAGTCGAGGATCACCGGCGCCGTACCGCCTGCCTCGCCGAGCGTGACGGTGTTGATAGTGTTTGTGTTGCCGGAAATGCGCAACGACGTGCCCTGCCCGCAGATGACGGGCGTCGTGAGGTAGCCCGTCCAGCCGTTGTCGATCGAGAGCGCGAAGCGGTCCTCCAGGCGGATCGGCCCGTTGAACGTGCTGCCGTTCGCGTTCCAGCGGAAGGACACTGTCGAGCGTCCGCGGAACGTGATGCCGCCGTCGGCGCCCGCGCAGTCCGGGTCGTGCAGGAACTGGAGACGCAGGTCCACGCCCGCCTGGTCCGCCCCCGCCTTCTCCCATTCCGTGAAGTCGAAGATCGCGCCGCGCGCGCCGACGTAGACCGGGAAGCGGTTCGCCGCCTTCGTCTCGCTGCCGATCGTGCTGCCCCAGCCGAGCGTGCGGTTATGGCCGAGCTTCAGGACGCCGCCGTTGAAGTACACGGCCGCCGAACCGCGCCCGGATGCCACGTCGGCGCCCACGTGGTCGAGGTGCATGCACGTCAGAACGCCGCCGTTCAGGCGCAGTTCCTGACGCCCCGCCGTCGCGTTGTTGCCGACGCGGAAATAGTGCCCGCAGCGCACCTCGCCGCCGTTGACGATGAACGTGCCGGGGCCGGTGTTCGCCGCGTTGCCCATCAGGACGTCGTAGGCAACGTCGAACAGGCCGTCGTTGATCGTTATCTTCGCCGTCGCGCCGTTCGTGGCGATCTGGTGGCCCAGGGAGACGGACGTCCCCGTGGCCGTCGCGCGGATGACGCCGCCGTTCTGCTCGATCTCCGCCTGGATCGTCTGGTATCCCTGCCAGTCGCGCAGCATCTCGATGGCCGTCGCGCTGAAAACGCCGCCATTGACCGTCAGCTTGCCGTGCGGCGGGTTCGCGGGATCGGTCGAGCCGGTCACGCCGCAGTAGTAGCCCATCCAGAGAGAGGTCCGCATGTCGACGAAGCCGTTGTTGAGGACGAGCTCGCCGGCCTTCTCGCAGACGCCGTTCGCCCAGCTGTTCCAGTCCGTCGTTCGCCCGCCCAGCGTAATGTGGTGCGCCGTCGTCACGTACGGCGCGTCAGAATCGTCGCCCTTCGTGCCGATCACGAGCCGTCCGTCCGCGAGCAGCGTGCCCGTCACCGCGTTGTTCGGCGATTCGCCCGTCGGCGTGATGCCCTGCGCCTTGTCGGCGTTGTAGTCCACCTGGATGTTGCCGAGCTCGAACAAGCCGTTGCCCTTGAACACGAGGTCGCCCGCGCCCTTCTTGATGAGGCCGCCCGTCCCCACGCTCATGCTCCGCAGCGTGAGGTCGTTGTCCACCTCGAGGATGGACGCCTTGGACGCGCCCGGGTTCAGGTGCGCGCCCGCGAGCGTCTCGCCCGTGCCCGTGTAGTGCAAGGTGCCGTAGCCGAGCGTGAGCGCGTTCGGGCGCGTGGCCGCGAACGCGAGCGACGAGAGGTGCGTCACGCCGCCGCCCGTCGTGAACGTGCCGCCGAAGCCGGAGAGCGCGTCGTCGAGCGTCACCTGGCCCGACCCCGCGCCGCCCGCGTTGGACGTGAACGCGCCCGTGCCCGTCACCGCGCCGGAGACGCCGAGCGTCGTGCCGCCGGAC
>JAFRNO010000546.1 GCA_017430155.1 Kiritimatiellia bacterium
CCGTCGCCGTCGGTCGTAGCCGTGGACATGCTGCCGCCCTCGCCGAGGGTGATGGTGCCGTCGGGGGCGATCTCGGCCGGACCGGTCACGGTCGTGACCGTCGTCGTGCCGTCGCCGTTGTCGACGGTGAGCGTCACCGTCTCGTCCGCGTCCAGGGTCGTCGTGCCGTCCGCGCCCACCGTCACCGTCACGTTCGTCGGCACGTCGATCACGCCGTCCGCCGCCGGAAGCGCGATCTGCGCCTCGCCCGTCACGTCGTACGAGCCGTCGCCGTTGTCGACGATCGTGCCCGGATTGTCACCGTCGTCCGGGATGGTGATGATCACGTCAGGCTGGCCGTCATTGTCGATGTCCAGGTTCACCGTCGAGTCGTCGGGTACGACGAGAGCCAGACGGAAGCCGTAGATGGCGTCGTTGCTGGTGTAGTAGGCGTTCAGACGTCCGCCGGAAGAGCAGTCGTTGCCGCCGCTCTCGTAGGAGCCGCCGCGCAGGGAGCGGTTGTAGCCGGTGTCCGTCGTATTGCCCGTCTGCGTGGGCACGAAGTTGTTCCAGCTCCAGTGGTCGCGGCACCATTCGGACACGTTACCGTACATGTCGTAGAATCCCCAGGCGTTGGGCTGCTTCAGCCCCACCACATGGGACGCCCCGCCGGAGTTCCCCAAAAACCAGGCGTAGTCGCCCAGCGCCGTGGAGGACGTTCCGAAGAACCACGGCCACGTCGCGTGCGAGGAGTCGCCGGCCGGCATCGCGCGCGCGGCCACCTCCCACATCGCCTCCGTCGGCAGGTCGAGCTGGCCGGAAGCACCTCCGGCGCGCACGAGCGCGGCGAGCTTGCCGATGGGGCTCGCGTCCGTCGGCTTGGCGGCGGCGTCCCGCGTGCCGCGCAGCGTGTTGTAGCTGATGCTCGCTTTGGGCTTCATGTTCGCGTCAGTCGCCGTCACAACGGTCTCTGGGTTCTGCATGAGCTTGAACTGCCCGACCGTCACCTCATAGATGCCGACATAGTAGTCCTTCGCCATCGTCGCCTGCACGGTGCCGTTCTGCACGGCGTACGTGCCCGCCGGCACCTTGCGGAACACCATCTTCGTCGTCTTGTACACGTCGTTCGTGTAGTCCGAGGGCGTCCCATCCTCATACGTCACGCCACCCGTCGCCAGGTCGACGACCATGTACGCCTCGCCTGCGCCGAATGCGGCTAAAACGCCGCCCACAAGCACCGCGCACAGACCCGCAGCTGCCCTGACAACACGAATTGATCTTTTCATCGGACTGTTGACTCCTGTTTTTTTTTGCAGAGGGGCATATGGTACCACAGAAGGATGCGCTTCTGTTTATTGTGTAATGCAATACACGGAAAAAAGCCCTCGGAGGCCCTTTATCGTGCAATGCATGGCACAATCGACCCGGAAACAGGGAAAAATGCATGCGGCTTTTTGGTGTGCCATACATGCATGCAAAGAAAGGGGAACCACCCCATGAACAGGGCAGAAGGCCGAATCGAACTGGAGGGCGGCGTTGCCCAGCCCCGCCGCGAGGCCGTGGATATTCTCACCACGTTCTCGCAGCTTCGGCGCAAGGCGGAAAGGCAAATGGAACAGGAGTCAGCAGTTCATCCACAATAGGCGTCGTAAAGGGCCAGGACGCGGCGGATGGCGGCGGACGTGCCGGCGGCGTCTTGCGCCTTGGCGCAGACGTTCAGCACGAGCGTCAGGTCGGCTAGGTCGGCGGCGCCGGAGTTTTCGGCGAAGCCATTCATGTCGTGCGTCACGTCGCGTACAACCTGGAAGTCCGGCGACGCCTCCTGCCCGCGCAGACGTTCTGCGCAGCCGGCGAACGTCCGCAGAAAGCTGTCCGCCATCTCCTGCACCTCTGCGTCTGACTCCAAGGCAAACGTCCTGCGGCAGTAGCCCTTCACGGCGTCGAGCGGCGAAGTCCGCGCGGCGAGGAGGCGGAACCGGGCGATGTCCCAGCGTAGCTTGTAGAGAAGCACGTCCTCGTCGTACGGTTTCTCGATCAGGTCGATCGCGCCTGACTCGTAGCAGCGGATGTGCCCCTGCGGATCCGAGACCGAGGTAAGTGCGATGACGGGTATGCGTTCCATCAGGCCCGCCTCGCGCATGTAGTCCATCACGCCGTAGCCGTCCACCCCCGGCATCTTGATGTCCAGCAGGACGCATGACACGCGCGCGGAATCCTCCTTCAGCCGTCTGATGGCCTCGGCGCCGTCCGCCGCCTCCAGCACGTCATACTCGCCGCGGAGCAGCATCTTCAGGATGCCGCGCCCGAATTCAACGTCGTCAGCGACGAGCACGCAGTCTTTTTTCTTCTCTTCGTTGGCCATCGTCGGGCTCCTTTCTCTGTAGTTTGGAAATCATCGCCCCCCCGTCCCTCTCCGGCGTTCACGCACACGCCGGAAAGCGTCTCGGCCAGGCGGGCCTGCACGACGGGCTTGAGCAGCACGCCGTCGGCGCTCAGCGCCTTGTAGTACTTGAGCGCCTCGATGTCGGCCGTGACGAGGAACACGGGCAGGGCGCGCAGCCCCAGGTCCTCACGCACGGCGCGGATGAACGCGCCGCCGTCCATCCCGGGCATCTTCATGTCCGTCAGCACG
>JAFRNO010000547.1 GCA_017430155.1 Kiritimatiellia bacterium
GAGACTTCGCCGTTCACGGCAAAGAGCGGGAACGAACCTGCCGTCACCCCGTCCCACACGCGCGTCCAGTCCACCGTGCCTTCGGTTTCAAGCGCGCCGAGCGTCTGCGTGGCCGCTTCGTGCCGCAGCGACGTGCCGTCCGCCATCGCGAGCGCCGTGTCCGCGTCCATCGCGGGCGTCGCCGGAATGCCCGAGAGCCACGCGGGCGGCGTGGCCGAGCCCGAGCCCTTGTCCATCCACTTCTTGCGCAGGTAATCAAGCAACTCGGCCTCCTGATGCTCGCCCAGCGGCATCGTAGTGGCGACCATTTCGGCGATGTCGCAATACCCGAACCGGTTGCGGTCGCTCCCTACGCTGTTCCACTGCGGCTGGCCGTAGTTCATCAAGCGTCCGCCCAGCTGGAGAATGTCGATTTGGAACGGCTCGCACTTCTCGTCGGTCTTCGCCTTGCGCGGAACCGCCGTCACGGACGTCGCGTTCGTCTCGACAGCAAAGAGGTATCCGTTCGTCGTGTTGAAGAAGTAGTAGATGGCCGTCGCTCCCAATGCGGGCGGAGCGATGGAATCCGTCGAGTAGACGCCATGATCCACGGCCAAACCGTTTGCATTGCCCTGCGAGAGGTAGCAGACGCCTGAGTGGTTCTGGTCCTCTCCGTTCTGCGTCGTCGATCCGAACGCGAACAGGCCGCCCCACTTGCCCTGGCCTCCCTCGTCCACGTATTTCGTGCGGCGCGCGACGAAATAGACGTGGATGCTGCGGGGTGCCGTAAAGTTGGTGTAGCTGTAGAGGGCCAGCGCCTCGTTGCCGTCGAACGCCAGCACGGGATTCCCGTTCATCCCCTCCGCACCCTCCTTCACCGTCGGGCCAAACGGCACGGCCGCCTTTTTCCTGTTGCGCACGAAGCTGCCGCCAGCCGCGCCCTTGTTGACGAGGTTCGTCACGCGGTTGTCCGCGTCGAACGTCATGGTCGAGAGATCGGCTCCGTCCACCCACACGTCCACCTGCGAGGGCAGCCGCCCGTCCTTCAGCTTCAGTCCGCCCGCCTCCACGTCGAGGATCGCGCCGCCCGTCACCGCGCCGCCGTAGCGGAGCGTGCCCGCGCCCGTCTTCGTCAGGTCGAAGAGGTTCGCGCCGTCCGTCGCAGTCGCCACGTTCGCCACGTAGTTCGCCTCCGCGCCCTCCGGCACCTCGATGTGCACCGTGTTCGCGAGCGCCTTCTCCGTCTCCTCCGGTACCGCCACGGACGAGTTGAACCACTTGCGCTTCAGGTACGCGAGGATCTGGGCCTCCTCGTCGGCGGTCAGCGTGCGCGTGAACGCCAGCATCTCGCCGATGTAGCCCACGAACATGCGGTCCCTTGAACCGACCCACGGCGTATCGCTCCACACCTCCGGACCGCCTCCCTTGGTCGTGCGCCCGCCCAGGCAGACGAACTCGGCGTTCACGTTGACCTTGTTATCGGCAGAGTTCGCCGCCGACGCGCTCTGCGGAGGCGTGCTGTCGTTCAAGTAAACGGTTGAGCACTTGTTCGTATGCGTCAGATAGGAACTCACCAGATACGGCGTCCCCACGTCCAGTCCCTCAAAGGTCATGGACGCACCGGTATACGGCGTCGTCGACATCGTTTTGACACTTGTTCCTCCGTGTATGAAGCTGAGCACGCCCGGCATGTTGTTGTCTTCGTTGGTCATCGACCGGTTGCCGAACGACATGGGACCGCCCCATTTGCCTTTGCCGCCCTGGCTGCCCGTCCCCTGCGACCAGTACGTCCATTCCGACACGTAGAACACCTTCAGATGCTGCGTCTTGTTCGTGTAGGTGGGCAGACAGAGCGCCTGCACACCGTTGAAGTTCAGCACGCCCTTCCCGTTGATGCCGTTCGCCGTAAACGTGGGCACGGCGGGCTTTTGCCCGACGCGCGTCGCCGAACTGTTCTCCTTGTAGGGGTTAGAGACCGGCGTCGACCACGTGAACTTCGCGAAATTGCCACCCGCCGTGCCGAGGTTCGGCACGCTGGTCGCCGCCGCGCCGTCCGCAAGCGTGAGGCGCGAGGCGTCGAGCCACACGTCCGCCGACGCGCAGAGCGCGCTCGCCAGATCCACCGTGTTCGCCATCTGGACCTTGTCGCCCAGCACGAGCTTCGCGTTCGGGCTCACGTTCACCTTCGCAGCCGGGTTGAAGCGCCCTCCTTCCGCCAGCTCCACCGTGCCCTCGCGGATGTCGATCAGCCCCTTCGCGCCGCACGGCTTGAGCAGCTTCAGCGTGCCGCCGCCGATCTTGATGAAGCTGCCGTCGTTCGGATTGGAGCTGTTGTTCGCCCGTCCGGGATCCAGCGCCGTGTCGATCTCCAGCGTCGCGCCGTCGTGCACGTCGAACGTCGTCGCGCTCCCGTCGCCGTGCGCCAGATGGCTCAGGCGCGCGACGATGCGCGAGGGCTTGCCGTTCAGCGACGGCAGCGCCGTGATCGGCCCGTTGAGTCCCCAGCATTTCCAGCGGCAGCCGCTGGAGATGGAAAACGCATCCCCCTGATACTGTCCGTGGAATCCAAACAACGTGCCGCCGCGCAGGATGATGTCGCGCACCGGCAGATGATGGTAGGTGCCGGAGAGTTCCATCACGGCGTCCTCGTGTACCTCGACGGGAAGGTTGTAGGTCCCCCTGTAGCCGGTAAACATGTCGCCGCCAGCACATTTGAGCTTTCCTTCGTGGATGATCCAGCGGGAATTGTTGAAACGGTTTATCGTCCCCGCGAGCGGATCGTTGGCCTGCCACGTGCCCGCACCCTTCTTCGTGACGACGGCGTACGCGCAGATGAACGCATTCGTCATGAACTTCCACGTCAGGCCCGCCGGCACGTCGATCGTGCCGCTCACCTGATAGGCGATCGGACGGCTGGCGCGCGTCTGCGAGACGTTCGCGGCGTAGCGGATGCCGCCGCCGTTCACGACCGTCTCGCCCCACCCGAAGCAACTCTCCGCCGACACGGACACCAGCCCCTCCTTCACCGTCAGGTTGCGGTAGGAGTCGGAAATGCCCGTCGGGAGCGTGAGCGTGCCCGCGCCCGTCTTCACGATGTCCGTATACCGTCCGAAC
>JAFRNO010000548.1 GCA_017430155.1 Kiritimatiellia bacterium
ATTTCCGCCACGGCCGCGTTCCCGCCGGTCATCCTCAAAACAAGGTCTTTTACGGCGTCTTCCATTTCCTCAACCCTCCAATCCCAGTGCAGCGGAAAGCCTGTCCAGCAAAGCCTCGCCCGGACGGTCCTCGAAAACCGGCGCCTTGCCGCCCGACGCGATGCCGCGCAGAAAACAGTAGCGCACGCCGCCGGAGTTCCTGTTCCACGAATAGCCCGCCCCCATCGTCTCCTTGAGGAACCGATGCAGCACCACCGAGTACAGCAGGTACTGGAAGAAGTACCATTCCTTGGCCATTTCGGCACGAACGCCCTCTGCGGTGAAGCCGGACGCCTGCCCGTTCAACCGGTTCGACTTCCAGTCAACGACGTAGTAGTAGCCGTCTTTGCGGAAGACGAGATCCAGATAGCCCTTGAGGTAGCCCTTGGGGATTGGGCGGTTCCATCCGTCGAGCATCTCAAGGAACGCCGCCTTGGACGCATCGCCGCTCCATTCCTCGCGCAGAATCGTGGCAATGCTGGCCGTCGTATCCGCGGCGGCGGACGACGAGAAATCGAACTCCCATTCGCTGAACCGGTCCGCCCAGGGGATTTCGCGCAGCGTAAACGCATTCCCCTCCGGCGATTGAAGCGGATAGTCGAGCGTGGCCGTGATCATGTCCGCAACGAGCGCCGCCCGCTTCGCGAACAGCTTCTCGTCGTCGTCGGCAAGGCCGTGAACCGCCAACGCCTTTTTCGTCTCCTCCAGCACGGCCTTCGGCGTCGCGTCGAACGGCACCGCCTCCAGGATCGCGTGCCAGCAGGTTCCCGTCTTCGTGCCGCCCGGCAGCGCAAAGACGCCGGCGGGCGCCTCGGCGCCGCCTGCGGTCTCCACGGTCCTGTCGAAGTCGTGCTCGCCGTCAGCCGAATCGTGTGTTGCCGGCGACAGCGACGAATAGCTCCCCTTCGTGGACCGCGTGGAATACGCGCGCGGGGTCCGCGCTGCCGTCAAGGCCACATCCTCTTTCGCCGGCGGCACGTACGGGGGAAGCGGCGTTTCGGGCGGCGCGTATCTGGACCACGCGATCGGGGACGCGGGATCGTCCGCCCCCGCGCCGTGGCGCCGCGCGTTTTCGAAGAGACGCCCCTGCGGCGAATCGGGATCCGGCGGCGCCGTCACCACGACCGTCCGCTTCGTCGCGCGCGTGAAGGCCACGTACAGAAGACGCATCCGCTCGGCATCGTGCTCGGCCTGCGCCTTCGCCGCCGCCTCGTCGGACACGCCGACATGCAGGTCCATGTTCTCGTCATGGTAGAAGAACGGCGCCGACGGCGCCATGCCGCCTGTCAGCGGCACGATCACGACCGGGAACTCCAACCCCTTCGAGACGTGGATCGTCATGATCTTCAGCGCGTCGCTCTCGCTCTCCAGCTGCCGCGCGTACTCCTCGGCATCCGCCTCGCCGCCGTCCGCCTGGTTGATCCGCTCCGTGATCCAGTTCACGAGCGCCTCCGGCGACGGGCCGATCTCCCGCACGGCTGAACCGGCCAGGTCGATGATCTGCATCAGGTCCGCCAAGTGGCGTTCGCCATCCGGAAGCTTCGCCAGGTTGCGCCGGAAGTCGCATGTGGGGTGAGCTTCGAGGGCGGCGAATGCCGCGTTGAATCCCCGCTTCTGCCACTTCTGGTTGAGATCGCTGAAGAAACCGATCATGTCGGCGAGCACCTCCTCGTCGGCGAAGAGTTTTTCATCCGACGAGAAGAAACGCGTCAGCAACGCGGCCTTGACCTGTCCGCGTCCGCCCATCTGCGCCATCGCCATCAGCACCTGGCGCAGATCGGCGGCAAGGTCGCCGGCGAAGACGTTCCCCGCCTTCTGCAGGACGACCGGCACGCCGACATCCCGCAACATGTCCCGGTAGTTTGCACCCTCGGCATGCGACGACACCAGAATGGCGATATCCTTGGGCGACAGCCCATTCCCGCGCTGCTCTTCGAGGATGCTCAGGACGGCATCGACGACGGCCGGCCCGCGCAGGCCAGCCCTTTCCACCTCGACGATTCGAAACGGCGACGGATCAGGCCGTCCGTCGGGCAAGGTGAGCGCCGCCTTGCGCTCGTCGTATTGGAGCGCGTCGGGGTAGTCAATTGACTTGTCGCCAAAGGTATAGCCGTAGGATCCGTCCGGTTTCTGTTCGTCCATGAACAGCGCGTTCACCGCGTCGATGAGCCGCGGCGTGGAACGGAAATTCCTGTCGAGGCGGAAGGCCCGCGCCGCCACCGCCGGGTCGGTCACGGCCTTCTTGTAGGTGTAGATGTCGCCGCCACGGAAGGCGTAGATCGCCTGCTTGGGATCGCCCACGAAGAAGAGCGCCGGCGCGGGACGGACGGCGGGATCGAGGAACACGCGCCGGAAGATGTCGTACTGGACGGGATCGGTGTCCTGGAACTCGTCCACCAGCGCGGCCTTGTATTCTTCGCGCAGATGCGCGGCGAGCGCGGGACCCTTCTCCGCATCCGACAACGCGCATTGCAGACCGCGCAGCAGGTCGTCAAAGGTCTGCGTGTCGCGCGCAGGACGGTCCTCCTCGTAGGCCTCCACGATCTCCCACGCGCGCGCAAGCGCGAAGGAATCGGGATCGTCCGCCGTGCCTTCGTCTGGCTTGCACCTCGACTTGCCGGCAAGCGCCCGGACATACCCGCCCAGCGTGCCCAGATCCAGACCGTCCTTGACCGGCCCGTCGAGCAACGGACGCTCGCGCCGCCACCAGTCGCGCACGCGGCGCGAAAGATCCTCGTCCTTCGTGTCCGCGAACTCCGTGCGGAACGCGCTGTCCGTCTCGAACGCGAACCGCACGAGCGCGCGGCGGCAAAAACCGTGGATGGTGGAGATGGCGGCCTGGTCGAACTCCATGAGCGCCAGCTCCACGCGCGCCCGCGCCACGGCATCGCAATCCGGTAGGGTCACGCGTCCCGCGTGACCGCCAATATTCACCCGCGCGCATTCGCGCAACTTCGCCAACCGCTCCAGCTCCTCCTGTGCCATTCCCTCCGTCTCCCCGGCGAGGAACCGCGCCATGTTCAACAGCACCGCGCGCACGCGGGCGCGCAGTTCCTTTGTCGCGGCCTCGGTGAAGGTCATCACCTGGATCTGCGCAACGCGGAACCCCTTCTCCGCGACAAGCCGCGCGTAGATGTTCTGGATGTTGTACGTCTTGCCCGTGCCGGCGGACGCCGCCACGAGGTGCGGCCCCTCCAGCTCAAACCCCGGCTCAAAGATCGCTTCGCTAAATACGTGTTTCATTTCACCCACCCATTACTTTCTGGACGAGATAATCCTTCCCGCAAAGTCACCCAGTGCCTCGGCGAACTCGGGAGGGAGCTCGTCGCCGCCGTTCAATGCCGTGGCGAAATCAAACGGCAACGGCTGCATCGCCTGCACGATCATCCGCGCAAGCAACTCGCGTGCTTCCGCCTGCGGCAGCGGACGGAATGTTCGCACGGGGCCGTCCTTCGCGCACATCATCGCCGTCACGAACCCGTCCCCGCCCGCCGCATGGCCGGCAACATGGCGCACCCACGCGTCGATCTTCGTTGAATCGTAGATCTTGGGATAATCCGAAAACATGAATACGTGCGCCAACTGCCCTTCCGGGAGCACGTTCAGCTTGATCTCGTGTCGGCAGCCCGTCAAGGCGACGTGATGTCCGTCGACATCCAGCTCGACATGGTAGGGTACGGGCTCCGCCCCGTCCTCCCACGCGACAAGCGCCTCCGCCGCCGTCTTGTCGGCGCACGTGAACCCGTCGCTTTCGCTCTTCTTGTATTTCAGAGGACGGTCGCGGTATGTTTCGCCCGCATCCCCCTCGCCCTTCACCGCGGCCGCCAGCTCGTCGCTGTCCATCGTGATACCGGATTCGACCAGCCGCTCTGCCTCTTCGTCCACGTCCACCGCGTCGGCGCCGCGCAGGAGCAGCGTCCGACTGAGGTGGCGCGGCAGATCCGCCTCAAGGGTGTCTTCATCCTCCAGTCTGTCGTACTTGGGCTTGGAGAGGTTGACGACCAGCCGGTTCCGCGCGAGGAAGTAGTTCGGCCGTGAATAGAACGCCGCCAAGTCGTCCACCTCGATCACCGTGTCGCCGGCGGCGGCGTAAGCGAACGGCGCCACCGCGAGCGTCGCCGCGGAATCGCCCCGAGGCCCCGCCAGCGCGACGGCGGCGTCGTGGTTCGCGGCGGAATAGCTCGGCGGAAGCGCAAGCTCGGGTTTCGCCGCCGCCGTGAAGTAGCGCGGACTGTACGCCTGCAGCGGATGCTGGAACCTCTTCACCTCAAGTTTGGACGCCTCGAACCATTCGACGAGGTCTGTCAGCGGCACCGCCGGCGGCATCTCCTCGTTGGACCGGACGTTCCGCCCGACGTAGCTCAGCGACAGCCGTTCCCGCGCGCCCATGGCGGCTTTCAGAAGCGCGAGCGCGTCCCTCTCGCGCACTGTCGCGTCGAACAGCGTCGGGTGGCGTCCGATCAGGTCGAATGCGGGACGGTGCTCGGCGCGCGGAAACACGCCGTCGCTCAGACCGCAGACCCACACGAACCGCGCCGGC
>JAFRNO010000549.1 GCA_017430155.1 Kiritimatiellia bacterium
CGACGCGGTGGAACGGCAAGGATGTCCGTCCTTTTTCGACGGCGGTGGTGGCCGGCCCCTATCTCCACGAATGGCATGCCGGGCAGATGCTGGGGACATTTGGCAACTTCTTCAATGACCGTGACATCTGGTCGGCGCAGAACGGCTACCGTGCCGGCGGCGACGCGCTGGGCGAGGTGGTGGTGTTCACGAACCGACTCTCGGCCGTCGAGCGGATGGCGGTGAGTGAGTACCTGCTGCGGAAGTGGACGGGCGGCCGTCGCTCGCCCGGCGCGATTGAAGTGTCGTCGGCGACGAACACGACCGTGTCGGTCGCGGCCGGCGCGGCGAGTGTCCAGGCGGGTGCGGGCCGCGTCCAGGCGTCGGACGGCGCGGAGGTCGTCATCTCGCCGAAGGTCCCGAATGTCGGGACGCTCCGCGTCGACTCCGGTACGGTGCACGTTTCCGCCGGCGAGGTGCCGTTCGCGTTCGCTCCGGGCGACGCGTTGACGGTGGGGCAGGACGCGTATAGCGTCTATTCCGCCGCGAACGCGCCGACCGCCGCGCTTGAGGGAGCCGGAGAAGCCACGCTCGCGCTCGCGGCGACGTCGAGCGTGCGCGTGACGTCCCTGCCGGCTGAGATGAAGCGCCTCTCCGCGCACGGCGCGGGCGAGATTATTCTCGGCGCGCCGCGCACCGATGCGGCTCCGAGGGCGGGCGGCAACATATTCGCCACGATGCCCAACGCGGACATGGAGGCGTGGCAGAGTCCGAACAAGGAATATAGCCAAACTGCCCTCGGTACCTATTACAACTGGACGATTTCCAGCCGTCCGGCCGGGTGGTTGTACTTCCTCAATCTGGTGAACTGCAAGTCGGGGACTGGACATTGGGTACTTGACGGTGGAACAAAGGCGAACTTCAGATATGAGGACTACCCGTTCCAGGGGAAGGTCGTGATGGCGATCAAGCAGGGCCTGGTGGTCGAGAACACGGTCACGTTCCCGCAGGCGGGCGACTACGAGCTGACGTTCCTCACTGCCGGGCGTATGGTTCCCACACGCGGGAGCGACACATATGCGGGCGGACAGGTGAAGCTGTCGCTCGTGCGCAACGGCGTCACGAACGAGATCGGCACGGCGATGGGGTACGTGGAGATGACGACGCGCCATCAGCGCTTCCGTGTGCGCGGCGTGGAGGCGGGCGCATATACGTTCGTGCTGAACCACGATGTCGGCACAGGCGACGCGCATACCATCATGGACGATTTCCGCTTCAGACTGATCACGGACCCCGAGACGGAGACCGTCATTCGGCCGCCCAACGGCGACTTCGAGCGCGCGAACATTCCCTTCAATTCGCGCGGGACGCTCAGCAGCGCGAACACGGTGGAGGACTGGACGTTCGCGACAAGCGGGCAGACCACGCCCGACGTGTGCGTGCTGACGCGCGGCATGACCGGCGGCGCGCCGTACCTCGATTCCGCGAGCGCGTGGGGCGGCATCCAGCTCGCGCTCTACGGCACGGATGCTGCCATCACCTCGTCGTCGTTCACGCTGCCCGCCGGCAAGTGGCGTCTGCGGTGCCGCATGGGAGGAATGTTCTACAGCGAGGGGCGGAAGTGGAACGGGGCGTTGACGCACCGCCAGCGCAAGTTGCAGGCGTGGCTCGTGGCGGACGGCGTGGAGACCTCGCTCGGAATGACGGGGGCATACACGGATCCCGACATGATCACCGTCACGTTCGACGCGCCAATCACGCTTGACGCGGATACGGCCGTGCAACTGCGCGTACGCCAGATCGGGACGAACGGCTCCAATAACACCCCTTGCGCGATCGTCGACGATTTTGAGTTCGTGCGGCAGGACGGTACGGACGGAAGGGTGCTCGACGAACCGTTCGCATCCTCGGCCGGGTGGACGCTTACCGCCATCAAGGACGGCAGCACGTATACGTCGAAGTCGGAGATTACCGTCAGAGATCCTGGCCGTGCCTTGCCGAATGTCAGCAGCGCCAACCCATACGCCTACGGCCTGACCCACGGCATAAACAATACGGCGCTTGAGTTAACCCAGTGCTGCGCGGCTACGCGGGAGGTCTCTTTCCCCGAGCCAGGCGCATACTGGCTGGAATTCTCCACGCGCTCACGCGTGTGGATCTACTACCCGTCACCGAGCATGAGCTACTCCGGCAACCAGGTGGCGTTCTTCCTCGTGGACGGAAATGGCGTGACGAACCAGCTCTACCGCACGCCGAGCATCTACACCACGAACTTCGTCTTCCGCAGCACGCTCTTCAACGTGCCGGCGGCGGGCACGTACACGTTCGGCATCATGAGCCTCAATGGCCTGCCGCTGGGGGACGGTTCCCATCTGAAGGTCGGTGCGACCGCCACCGACGTGACGGCGTTCGTGGATCAGGTGCTGATCAGGAAGGCGGACGAGACCGCCGAACCGGACCTCCCCGAGAAGCTGGCGCTCGACCTTTCGGACGGCACGCGCCTGCGGCTCGATTATGTGGGCACGAACCGCATCGACCGTCTGCGGCTCAACGGCGTGTCCGTGTCGGGCTTCATCGACGCCTCGCATCCCTCCGGCCTCGTCTCCGGCCTCGGCTGCCTGGAAGTGCGCCCGAAGGGCACGGTGTTGATGTTCAGGTGAGGGCGGAAGAAACCGATTCCGTTTCTCAGGTGCGTAGCAATTGGCCGTATTCGCGGATGCAGTCGAGGGCGGCGGGACCGAAGGCGTTGACATAGTCGTCGTCGACGTAGACGGCGAAGGTCGTGAAGTGGCGGATGCCGCGTTTCCTGTAGGCCGCGATCTCGTCGCGGGTTTTCGCGGCATCCCAGGGGATGCGGGCAAGGGGCTTCCGCCACTTTGAGAAGAGCGAGGCGTCCAGCCAGTATTCGAGCGCCTGGGCCGTCGCGGCGGGGAAGACCGTGAGCAGGCGGTCGAGCTTCGCAAGCCAGGGTCCGCCTTCGGCCAGCGGTTCACGGCGCTGCACGCCCTTTGCTTGCCAGCGCTCGATGGGGGCGAACTCGAGGAAGAGGTTCGGATCGGGCTTGACGAGCTGGGGCGGGTCCATCGTGAACTGGTAGGCGAGGTGCGCGAGCGTCGCGTTGGGGTCGACCTCTACGCGCAGGGCGCGGACGATGGCGTTCTCGACGATCACGGCCTGCTCGGCGCCGGAGAGCGGCTTGCACTTGGGGCAGTTGCACTTCTCGCCGTTGTCGGTCATCCAGTAGAAGTAGCGTCCCGTGGTGGAGCGGCAGACGCGCGCCGCCTCCACGGCGCGGCAGGCGATGACCTCGAGCGCGAAGGGGTTGGACGGGCAGCAGTTGGAGTCGGGCGTGCGCTCGCCCTTGGCGTTCATGCGGAAGAAGGACGGATCGGTGGCGAACATCGTGCGGGGAAGAAGCCAGTCGATGGCGTGGAGTTCGTGTTCCACCTGGATGCCGTAATGCGCGCAGGCGTCGAGGAACCGCGCGCCGCGTCCGCTCATCATGAACGGCATCACGTCGCGTGGGCCGATGTGCGTCGCGACCGTCGTGAGCCCCGCCTCGTGGGCGAGGCGGGGCCAGTCGAACGCGCCGGAGAGGTCGCGCGCGCTCACGACCACGCCGCGCGTGGTTTCGGCCTCTTTGCGGGTGCCTTCGGCCGTGATGCAGCCGCCCGCGGCGGCGGCCATCGCGGCGGCGGCGTGTCTGAGAAAGTCTCGTCTGTTCATTCGTGCCTGCTCCTTTGGTGTTTGGACGATGCAAGTATAGCAAAAGACGCGCGGCACGGGACTCTAAAAATATGGTACAATGTGCGGCGTTGGCAAAACCGACATGAGGAAAGGAACAGAGATGGCAACGGACAAGAAGGTCAAAATCCTGCAGTTCGGCGAAGGAAATTTCCTGCGCTGCTTCGTGGACTGGATGGTGGACATCATGAACGAGAAGGCGGGCTTCGGCGCCGCCGTGCAGATCGTCCAGCCAATCGGCGACGAGCTGAGCCCGCCGTCGAAGATCCTCAACGCGCGCGGCGGACGCTACCACACCGTGCTGCGCGGCGTGGAGGGCGGCAAGCCCGTGGAGCTGTTCCGCGAGATCACGTGCGTGAAGGGCGTGCTGAACGCCCTGTCGGAATGGCCCGCCGTGGAGGAGGTCGCGCGCAATCCCGACCTGCGGTTCGTCGTGTCCAACACCACCGAGGCGGGCATCGAGTACCGCGCGGGCGCGAACACCTTCCCCGCGAAGGTGGCGAAGCTGTGCGTGGCGCGCGCAAAGGCGGGCCTGCCGGGCCTCATCTTCATCCCGTGCGAGCTGATCGACAAGAACGGCGCGATGCTGCGCGAGCACGTGCTCCACTACCTCGCGGACTGGGGCGAGACCGGCGTCGCGGCGTGGGTGGAGAAGGACTGCGTGTTCTGCTCCACGCTCGTGGACCGCATCGTGGCGGGCCGTCCCGACGCGGAGTCCGCCGCCCGCTACGCGCAGCAGCTCGGCGAGCAGGACGACGTGCTCGTGTGCGGCGAACCGTTCCACTTCTGGGTGATCCAGACCGACTACGACCTCGAGAAGGAGATTCCGTTCCAGAAGGCGGGGCTCAACGTGGTCTACACGAAGGACCAGACGCCCTACCGCACGCGCAAGGTGCGCTTCCTCAACGGCGCGCACACGGCCACCGTGCTGGAAGGGCATCTTGCGGGATTCACGTTCGTGGCCGAGCTCGTGGCCGACCCGAAGTTCAACGCCTTCTTCCGCCAGATCCTCTTCGACGAGATCCTGCCGACGATCGACCTGCCGGACGCCGATAAGCGCGCCTACGCGGAGTCTGTGCTCGAACGCTTCGCCAACCCGTTCGCGAACCACCGCCTGCTTTCGATCTGCCTCAACAGCGTCTCGAAGTGGAAGGTGCGCGTGCTTCCCACGATCCTCGATTACCTGAAGATGTTCGGGAAACTCCCGCCCGGCCTCACGGGTTCGATGGCGTCGCTCATCAAGTTCTACCGCACGGACGCGGTGAACGACAGTCCCGAGGTGATGGCCTACTTCAAGACCAATCCCTCCGTGGACGACATCCTCCGCAAGTCCGATTTCTGGGGCATGGACCTCTCCACGATCCCCGGCTTCGCCGACTTCGTGAAAGCCGCGCTCTGATTACCGAAAGCCTTTACAGGAAAGGAATCCCGACATGGACCTCAACAGAAGAAACTTCCTCGGCGGCGCGGCCCTCGTGGCGGCCGCCGGCATTTCCGCGTCCGCGCAGGCGCAGGACGCCGGCAAGGGCACCGTGGTGGGCAAGCGCCGCTTCGTGGCGGCGTGCCCCAACGCCACGGGGGTGATCGCGCGTACGCCCGGCCCCGTCCGCGTGATGATGATCGGCGCTCATCCCGACGACACCGACATCACCTGCGGCGGCCTCACCGTGAAACTGCTCGCCAAGGGCTACAAGGTTCGGTTCGCCTCGGTCACCGACGGACGCATGGGCCACCACCGGCTCACGCCCGACCAGACGGCGAAGACGCGCCGCGCGGAGACCATCGAGGCCGCGAAGCGGTTCGGGCTGGACGGCTACGACATCTACGGTTACTCCGACTGTTCGCTTTATCCCTCGTACGAGGCCCGCTGCCTCGTGGCGAAGAAGATCCGCGAGTTCGAGCCCGACTTCATCATCACCCACCGCACGTGCGACTACCACGCCGACCACCGCGCCGCCGGCCAGCTGGTGATGGATGCCGGTTACCTGCTCGGCGTGCCACACTGGGTGCCGGAGGCGAAGGCGCAGCGCCGGCGTCCCGTGATCCTCTACATGACCGACCCGTTCACGTATCCGCGCACGCTGCGTCCCGACGTGATGGTGGACGTGGAGCCGTACCTCGCGCGCTGGTGCGACGCACTCGACGCGCAGGTCTCGCAGTTCTACGACTGGCTGCCCTGGGACAAGGGCACCGAGGCCGAGGTCGCCGCGCTTGGCGACCGCTCGGACATCGCCGCGCGCAACGCCTACCTGATGAAGTACTGGGCGGCCAAGAAGATGCGCGACGCCGCGCGCTTCGCCGCCGACTGGAAGGAGGTCTATCCGTCCCGTCCCGTGCCGAAGTACATGGAGGCGTACGAGGTGAGCGAGTACGGCCGCGCGCCGACCGAGGAAGACCTCAGGATCATCGCCGGCGAGAACGCGTAAAGGAGGTCCTCCCATGCCGGAAACCGTTTTGCTCGTGTTGTGCATCATTGCCTCCGCGCTGGTCGTGCTCGTCCAGATCATCCTCATCCTGGCGATTGTCCGCCTGCCCGGGATCCTGCGCGAACTGGAGAGGGGCAATCGCCAGGCGGATGCCGTCATCGTCAGCCAGCTCAATGAAATCATCAAGCGGCTCGCCCTGCTGGAGCGGGCATGAAGGAGGTGCCGTGATGGCGAAGGACGATATCATTCCGGAAGCGAAGCTTCGCGAGGCCGTCGCGCAATGCACGAAGCATGTCAGGCACGCGCGGTACTTCAACGAGGCGCCCTCGGGCGCGAAGCAGTACATCGCCCTTGTCTTTTACGAGACCGTATTCCCCGACGACCTGTCGGAGGAGGTCTCGGACCAGTGCTTCAAGGAGGTCCTGCAGGAGCTCGACGCGGACGATCTGCGGTATCTCATCACGCACGAAAAGGATTCGCGCACGCGCGACACCTTCGTCGAGCGGCTCGCCTTCCTTCGGGAGGAGTCCGTCTTGCAGAAGCAACGTGCGGAAAAGCAGGCGGCCGTCAGCGAGCGCCCGTCGGCGAAGAGCCCGGACAAGGAGCCTTCGGTCGACGAGCCTCCTGTCGCCGCGAGCCGTTCGCGGCTGGAGGTCCCGGTCTACGCGTTTTCGTATGATGCACGCCGCCTGGACCGCGAAGTCGCGGCCTGGAACGCCAGATGGAGGGCCGTGTGCGTATCCATCTTCGTCCTCCTCTCGATGGCGCTTGCATACGGACTGATCGTTCTTGCCGTCTATATGAAATGGCTGCGCGTCCGCGGGTGACCAATCCCCGCTTCGGCGGGTCGGTGGCCAATTGTGGCATGATATCTCTAACCGAAAGGAAAATCAAGAATGGAAAAGACTGAACTTCAAGCCTACATCGACAAATACAAAAAGCTCCTCCTCGAATCGGTGGAGTGGTGGCAGAAGTACACGCCCGACACGAAGCACGGCGGCTTCTACAACTACCTCGGGCGCGACGGCAAGGTGCTCTTCACCGACAAGAACGTCCGCCAGCAGGGGCGTCTCGTGCTCCTCTTCGCGCGCGCCTACAACGAGATCGAGAAGCGCAAGGAGTGGCTGGACCTCGCCCTGAACGGCATCAAGTTCATCGAGGAATTCTGCTTCGACGACCGCGACGGCCGCACCTACTACGACGTCACGGACGACGGCCGTCCCGTCCGCAAGCGCCGCTACGTGGTGACCGAGCACTACACCGTGATGGCGTTCATCGAGCTCTACAAGGCCACGCAGGATCCCGTGTGGAAGGCGAAGGCCGAGAAGCTCTACAAGACCATCATGATGTACTACTACAACCCCGAGCTCCTGCCGCCGAAGTTCTACCCGGCGCGCAAGGTGAGGGCGCACAACATCCCGATGATCATCAGCTGCACGTCGATCATGATGCGCCAGCTCGGCGGCGACACCTCGCTCTACGACAAGACGATCGCCACCTGCTTCAAGGAGGTCTACACCACCTTCCTCGACTACGACAAGAAGGCCCTGCGCGAGATCGTGAACGCCGACGGCACGCCCTGCGAGACGCCCGAAGGCCGCACGATCAACCCCGGCCACTCGATCGAGACCTCGTGGTTCACGATGGAGGAGGCGAAGTTCCAGAAGGACGAGGAGCTCCTCAAGAAGGCGCTCACGGTCCTCGACTGGTCGCTTGCCTGGGGCTGGGACGAGGTCCAGGGCGGCGGCGGCATCATCTACTTCCGCAACGTGGACGAGGCCGAGGGCCACGAGCCCGACCAGTACGAGCACGAGCTCAAGCTCTGGTGGCCGCAGAACGAGGCCATCTACGCCACGTTCCTCGCCTACACGCTCACGAAGGACGAGAAATACCTCGACTGGTTCAAGAAGATCGAGAAGTGGTTCTTCGACCACTTCATGGATCCCGAGTACGGCGAGATCATCAAGTACCTCCGCCGCGACGGCACGCCCTCCTGCACGATGAAGGGCACCCGCTGGGCCGGTGCGTTCCACTATCCGCGCATGCTCTTCAACCTCATCAAGCTCATGGAAGCGGAAAAGGCGAAGTGACGCGGCGCGCGGGAAAGCCATGAGGACAAGAAGCATGCGAAACGGCAAAACGGGAATCGTCGCGGCCGTCGTTCTTGCGGCCGCCTCCGCCGCACTGGCCGCGCCGAATGCGCTGCCCGACCTCAAGGACATCCGCCTCGACGGCCATGTGGGCAACCGCCTGCGCAGCTGCATCGAGAACCATGTCGTGAAGACGGACGGCGTCTACCTCACCGACCCCTACCGCTGGCGGACCGAGAAGAACTACTGGCAAACGGAGTTCTGGGGCAAGTACATGCACTCGGCGGCGCCGTTCGCGCGCATGACCGGCAATCCGCAGCTCGCCGCCAACATCGAGGCGTCCGTCGCCAACCTGCTGCCGTCCCAGCTGCCGGACGGCTATCTCGGCAACTACTGCGAAGAGGCTCGGTGCGGACGGGGCTGGGACGTCTGGGGTTGCAAGTACACGATGCTCGGACTCCTGTTCCACCACGACCTCACGGGCTCGCAGGCGTCGCTCGACGCGGCTTCGCGCCTCTGCGACTACCTGCGCGGCGTGTTCGGGCCCGGCAAGCGCGACATCGTGAAGAGCGGCCAGTACAAGGGCATGCCGTCGTGCAGCGTGCTGGAGCCCGTCGTGTGGCTCTACCGGCGCACGAAGAAGCCGGAGCACCTCGCATTCGCGAAGTACATCGTGTCGCAGATGGACGAGCACCCGGACGGTCCGCACCTGATCCGCGACGCGGGCATCCCCGTGGCGGCGCGCTGCGCCGACGCCAAGCCCGGCTACGAGGGACAGAACCCCGGTCTCAAGGCGTACGAGATGATGAGCTGCTACCAGGGGCTGCTGGAGTACTACGAGGCGACGGGCGACCGCCGTTGCCTGGAGGCGGCCGTCAAGACCGCCGAGTCGATCGTGGCAACGGAGGTGAACATCTGCGGCGGCAGCGCCTGCGTGGAACACTGGTATTCGGGCGCGGTGCGGCAGAACCGTCCCTACATGCGCCTGCAGGAAACCTGCGTGCTCACCACGTGGATGCGCCTCTGCGCGAAGCTCCTGACGGTCACCGGCGAAAGCCGCTGGGCGGACGAGCTGGAGAAGACCTTCTACAACGCCTATCTCGGCGCGCTGCACCCCGACGGCTCGAAGTTCGCCACCTACTCCCCGCTCTGCGGTTTCCGCTCGTTCGGGCAGTACCACTGCAAGATGCACACGAACTGCTGCAACGCCAACGGCCCGCGGGGATTCGTTTCGTTCCTCGAAAGCCTGCTCCAGGCGCGCGGTTGCGACGTGTTCATGAACTTCTACAACTCCGGCAAGACCGCCATCGCCCTGCCGTCCACGGGCGGGAAGGTCGTGTTCGAGACGTTCACGCTCTATCCCGAGCGCGGCACGGTGGAGATCTGGAACCGCACGGAAAAGCCTGCGGACTTCACGCTCAACCTCCGCATCCCCGCCTGGAGCGAGAAGACGACGGTCAAGCTGAACGGCAAGCCGGTGGCGGACGTCAAGCCCGGCGGCTACCTCGCGCTGAAGCGCACGTGGACGATGGGCGACGCGATCGTCATTGACTTCGACATGACCTGCCGCGCGCACGAGCTGGACGACTACGTGGCCTTCACGACGGGACCGATCGCCCTCGCGCGCGACATGCGCTTCCACGACGGCGACATCGGGGAAATCGTGCGGATCAAGGAGTTCAAGCCGAACGGTCCCGTGCCGGGCGCGATGCCGGTGCGCGTGCTGGAGGAGGACATGTGGCTGAACTGGGCGCTCCCGCTGCCGATGGGCTCGCACCGCGAGAGCATGGAGAAGCGCCTGCCCGACATCGTGCGCTTCTGCGACTACGCCTCGGCCGGCGGCACGTGGGATTCGTCGTCCAGCTACCGCGTGTGGCTGCCGCTCGAATGCTTCAAGCCGACGCGCCCGGTCTGCGAAAAGCGCCCCTAACGAGACGTTCAACCTCTGGTGTAATCTGAGCCAAGGAGAAAAATCATGACGACAAGAAAGCGCTTCATCGGCGGCATGCTGGCAGCGGGCGCGGTCCCGACGATCGTGCCGCATTCCGTCTTCGGCAAGAACGCCCCCTCCAACCGCGTCACCGTGGGCGGCATCGGCGTGGGCGGCATCGGCAACGCGCAGCTCCCGCAGATGAAGAAAGCCGGCTTCGAGGTGGTGGCGCTCTGCGACCTCGACTGGCAATACGCCGAGAGGGTCTTCAAGAAGTTCCCGCAGGCGCGGAAGTACAAGGACTACGAGGAAATGCTGCGGCTCGAGGGCGACAAGGTCGACGCCGTCTACTGCGGATGTCCGGACCACTGGCACACGCTCGTCTGCCTTGCGGCGATCGCGAAGAAGAAACACCTGTGCTGCGTCAAGCCGCTCACGCGCTTTGTGGACGAGTGCCGGCTCGTGGTGAGCGCCGCCCGCGCCGCCGGCATCGCCACGCAGGTGACGGCGAACTCCAACTGCGACGAGGCGTCGATGCGCTTGTACGAGTACCTGAACGCGGGCGCGATCGGCGACGTCGTCGAGGCGCACGCCTGGAGCCGCCGCCCCGTGTGGCCGCAGGGCATGGTGTCGTACGCGGACTGGGAGGATCCGATCCCCGAGGGCTTCAACTGGAAGAAGTGGATCGGCCCCGCGAAGTATGTTCCGTTTGCGGCGAAGTGGGGCAAGCACGCGCCGTACGAGAAGATGTCGAAGGAGGCCTGGTGCGGCGACGCGGTGTACCATCCGTTCAACTTCCGCGGGTGGTTCGAGTACGGCGCCGGCGCGCTCGGCGACATGGGCTGCCACCGCGCGAACACGCTCTACAAGGCGCTCGACCTCAAGTGGCCGACGCACGTTGAGGCGAGCTGCTCGCGCGTGAGCGAGGTGGCGTTTCCGCTCGCCAGCATGGTCACATTCGACTATCCCGCGCGCGGGACAAAGCCCGAATGCCGCGTGATCTGGTATGACGGCGGACTCCTGCCGCCGAAGCCGAAGGCGATGGGCGCCACGCCGCTGCCGCAGGAGGGCGTTCTGTATGTCGGCACGAAGGGAACGATTCTCTTCAGTTCGCAGAAGCCGGCCGAGGCGACCGTGACGATCCTCGAGCCCGCGCGCGCCGCGCAGTTCGCGAATCTGCCGCGCACGCTCCCGCGCCGCAACCCCGACATGTTCCGCGAAATCTTCGTCGAATGGCTGGAGGCCTGCAAGGGCGGCGCGCCGGCGAGCTGCAACTTTGACTTCGCGCAGTACATCACCGAGTTCACGCATCTCGGCAATCTGGCGATCCGCACCGCGAAGCCGATCGACTTCGACCCGGTCGCGATGAAGATTACGAACGACAACGCGGCGGCGAACAAACTCCTGCACGCATCCTACGAAAACGGTTATACGCTCGGTTGAGGGAATACGCCATGAAAAGATTGATCGTCCTTTCGCTCATCCTTTCTGCCGTTTCCGCTTTCGGCGCCTGCTGCGCCGAGCACGGCTTTACGTCCATCTTCAACGGACGTGACCTCGACGGCTGGATCGGCGCGAAGCACCTCTTCTACGTGGAGAACGGGGAGCTCGTGTTCCGGGAGGGGCCGAAGAATTTCGGCAACCTCTTCTACCACAAGCCCTTTGCGAACTTCACGGCGCGCTTCTCGTTCAAGCTTGTCCCGAACGGCAACAACGGTTTCGCCGTGCGCGCCGGGAAAGAATGCGTGGAAGGCGGGGCGTTGATCGGCGGTAACCAGGTGATGACCGACGCCGCGTACAACGGGATGGAAATCCAGGTCCTCGACGACACGGGCGACAAGAAGCAGCACTTGAAGGCGTGGCAGTACCATGGCTCGATCTACGGCGTCGTGGCCGCGCAGAAAGGCGCGCTCCGTCCTGTGGGCGAGTGGAACGACGAGGAGGTGACGGTTGACGGCGAGAACGTGACCGTGATCCTCAACGGTAAGACCATCCTCGCCACCTCGGTGAAGGACCTGCCGACCGACGGCACCACGCCGGACGGCAAACCGCATCCGGGCCTCCACAATCCGTCGGGCTACATCGGCTTCCTCGGCCACACGATGCCGGTGCGCTTCCGGAACATCCGCGTGAAGGAACTGCCTTGAGATACCTTGCGTTCGTCGGATTTGCGCTGGCTGTCTGCTGGACGGCCTTCGGCGCAACGGACGTGCGGCGCGTGGCGGTGCCGCAGCGGCTTGTCCGCGGCGACACGAATGTGCGCCGTCTCGGTCCGTGGGACTCCGCCGCGTGGATCTGGCGGAAGGACGCCCCCCTGCCGCCCGGTGGCGAATTTCTCAGGTTCCGTAAGGAGTTCTCCGCCGACGGCAAATCGCCCCTCCGTTTCCACGTGAGTGCGGACGAGCGGTTCGTCCTGCTCCTGGACGGACAGGTGGTCGCGCGCGGACCCGACCGTGGCACGCCGGAGATGTGGTTCGTCCAGAGCTACGAAACGCTTCCCTCCGCCGGCGACCATCTGTTGGAGGCCGTCTGCTGGCGCATGAATCCGCATCAGGCGCCGAACGCGCAGCTCTCCATCCGCGGCGGGTTCCTCTTCAAGGCGGAAGAGCCGTTCGACGCTGCGCTCACGACGGGCCGCGCGGACTGGCGCGTGGCCGCGCTCGCGGGCACGCGGATGACGCGCGACGCCTATCCGATGGGACCCGTCGGCGCGCAGTGCGAGGTGTCGGGAACGGGCATCCTCGCGGAGCGTCCCGACGCCTCGGCGTACGCGAAGCCCGTCGTCGTGCGCGGGGCGATTCCGCCGGACGAGTCGATCACGAGCGGATCAAGTCGGCGTCCGGCCTGGATGCTCTATCCGTCCGAGCTGCCCGCGCAGATCGAGCGGACGATCCGCCCCGGCGCGTTCAAGGCGGTGGATGACCAGGCGTTCGCGACGAACGGCGTGTGGAATAAAGCCGCGCGGGCATACGGCCGCGCCGGCTGGTACCGCGCGTCCGCCGCCGCGCATCCTGCCGTTGCAGAGGCGAACGCCCTGCTCGCGGGGAAGGGGAAGGTGACGATCCCGCCGCACGCGAAACGGCGCATCCTCTGGGATCTGGGCGACTACTGGTGCGCATACCCCGAACTTTCCACGCGCGGCGGCAAGGGCGCGAAGATTGCCTGGGGCTGGGCGGAGTCGCTCTACACGGGCGACTGCTTCGACTGGCACACGCTTGCGTCGGAGGAGCGGAAGGGCACGACGAGCCGCGCGAAGTGGGCGGATAAATATTTCTACGGCTTCAAGGATCTATTCTGTCCGGATGGTCGCCTTCAGGCGACCTTCACCACGCCCTGGTGGCGGTGCGGCCGGTGGTGCCAGATCGAGATTGAGACCGCCGACGAGCCCCTGACGCTGGAGGACGTGCGGCTCGTCGAGACGCGCTACCCGCTCGCGGTGGAAGGGCGCTTCGCGTGCGACGATCCGACCCTTGCTGACGTGGAGCGTCTGTGCCGCCGTGGCCTGGAGATGTGCATGCACGAGATGTACTTCGACTGCCCGTATTACGAGCAGCAGATGTACGGCGGCGACACCCGCCTCCAGATGCTCGTCGCCTCCGCGCTGTCCGCCGACGGCCGCCTGACGCGCCAGGGGTTCCGTCTCTTCGAGATGTCGCAGCGCGACGACGGACGCGTGTCGATGAACTATCCCACCACGTGGCTTCAGGAGTCGACCACGTATTCGCTTCTCTGGACGTTGATGCTCGGCGACGCCGCGCTGTGGCGCGATGACGCGGCGTGGGTGCGCGCGCGCATGCCGGCGGTGCGGAAGATGCTCTTCGGCGTCGAGGCGCATGTGGGCGCCGACGGACTGCTGCACAACCTTCCGGGGTGGAGCTTCATGGACTGGGTACCGGAATGGAACTTCGGCATTGCGCCCGGCGGCGGCTTCAACGGCGGCGGGTCGTCGGTCGAGAACCTGTTGTATCTTCTTGCGCTCAGAAACGCGGCGTTTGTTGAGGAGTCGCTCGGCGAAACGGAGATGGCGGCGCGTTGGCGGCGTCGCGCCGAGGCGCTCGCGCAGCGGATCAACGCGACGTACTGGTGCGAGGCGCGGGGAATGGTGGCCGACACCGCCGCCAAGGACCGCTTCTCGGAACATGCGCAGTGTCTCGCGATCCTCGCGGACGCCCTGCCGCCCGACCGGGCGAAGCGCGCGTTCGACGGGCTTGTGTCAGCAGACGACCTCGCGCGGTGCACGGTCTATTTCTCGCATTATCTCTTCGAGACGTATTTCCGTTTCGGACGCGGCGACCTTTTCCTCAAGCGGCTTGACCTCTGGCGCGATTTCGCGAAGCAGGATCTCAAGACGCCCCTGGAGGCGCCGGGCGACGCGCGGAGCGACTGTCACGCCTGGGGCGCGCATCCGCTCTACCACTTCAGAACGGGCCTCGCCGGGATTCGCCCGACCTCCGTCAGTTTCAGGACGGCGGAAATCGCCCCTTGCCCGGGCTCGCTCAAACAGATTGCGGCGTCCGTACCCACGCCCCATGGTGCGATTGCGGTTGACCTCCACTTTGACGGCAACAAAGTGCACGGAACCGTCAAGGTGCCGGAAGGGGTGTCTGCCGAGTTCAAGTGGCGAGGTGACGTGCGCCGTCTCACGACTGGGCTGAACGCGATAGATCTTTGAACTTCAGTCCGAAGCGGGCGAGGTATTTCGAGAGGCGGTCGGAGTCGTTGCTCGACTTCTTCGCCTTGCGCGAGACGGCGAAGAGCTTCTTCGCCGCGTCGGCGGCGGAGTCGGAGTCGCGGCAGACCGCGATGACGTGCGCGAGCTGCGCGAGATCGAAGCTGTCGAACCGTTCGGCGTAGTCTTTGCCCAGAAGCTCCGCGAGCGCGGCGGCACCGGCTGCAGGCGTTTCCGCCGAGCTTGCGCTTGCGCTGCCCGACGAGCGGGCGATTTCGTCTTTGACGACGTCCTCGGTGATGCGTCCGCCGTCGGCGAGCGTGGCCATGCGCACGACCATCGCGTTGAGGTCGCGGAAGTTTCCGTGCCAGGGCGTGGTGGGGGCGAGCGCGAACTTGAGGAAGCGGGCGCGCGCCTCCTTGCTGAACGACACGTGCTTGTGCGTGCGCTGCGTGTAGCGCAGGAGCTCGTAGTCGAGGTTCGGCTCGATGTCCTCGCGGCGTTCGGCGAGCCCGGGCATGTTGAAGCTCCAGAGGTCGATGCGGGCGAGGAGGTCGCGGCGGAACTTGCCGCTCGTGACGTCGTCCATGAGGTTGCGGTTCGTGCCGCAGATGAGCTGGAAGTCGCTGTGCTCGTCCTTGGTGGCGCCGAGGGGGCGGTAGGTCTTCTCCTCGATCGCCTTGAGGAGCATCGTCTGGGCCTCCATCGGCAACTCGCCGATTTCGTCGAGGAAGATGATGCCGCCGTCGGCCTCCTTGAGGAACCCGACATGGTCGGCGCCGGCGCCGGAGAACGAGCCCTTCTTGTGTCCGAAGAGCGCTGACTTTGCGAGGTCGCCACCGAGCGTCGCGCAGTTGACGGCCACGAAGTCGCCCTTGACCTTTCCGGACTGCTTCTTCAGCAAGTAGATCTGCTTGGCGAGCTGGCTCTTGCCCGCGCCGGTGGGACCGGTGAGCAGGATGGGGTCGGAGGATCGCACCGCCACGCGCTCGATCGTCTCGATGAGCTTGTTGAATGCGGCGTTGCGCGTCGCTATGCCCTGTTTGAGGAAGGAGAGGTCCTTCTGGCGCTCGGTCTCGAACCGCTTGGCGAGGGCGTCGTAGCGCGAGAGGTCGAGGTCGATCACGTTGATCACGCCCTTGGGGTCATTCGAGTGGCGGACGTGCCCCTCCTTCGGCGACGACTGAACGATCTTCGCGTTGAGGTGGTGGGATTCCACCAACAGGAAGAGGCAGATCTTCTCCACGTGCGAGCCGGTGGAGATGTGGATGTAGTACGAGGTCTTCTCCTCATGGAAGCAGGGCGACTTGGAGTAGTCGTAGAACTTGCCGTAGACTTCCTCGAAATCCCAGGGATCCTTGAGCTGGATGATGTCGAAGACCACTTTCGTCTCGGGGGAAACCGACTTGATGTCGGCTTTCACCCGTTCTGCGAGCTGCTGGTACTCTTTGTTGAAGATGAGATGCAGTTCGTCGATTGGCAACTCCTCCTGCTGGACGAGTCCGATCGAAGGTCGCCAGGTGTCCCAACGCGCCTTGCCCGCGCCGCCGTGCGCGTCCTTCTGTGTGCCGAGAACCGATATAACCGTCGTTTTCATGGCAAAGAGTTTATCATATCCCCCGCCGGATTCCTAGAAAAAATGATAGCCTCTATAATTTCTTATGTGAATGACCTGGGGTTGGATATGGAGGACAGAGGACAAAAGGCAGGGGACAGAGGATCGGGGTGGTGCTTCACGGCCACCTAGCCTTTGTCTTCTGTCCTCTGTCTTTTGTCCTTCCCACTGGGGACGGGCGTCCCGCCCGTTGCGGGAGCGGGCGCGCTTGTCGCGCCCGTCGGTAGGGCGCGCGCCCCGCGCGCGCCAAGCGCACGGCACAGCCCTTGGCACAGAATCTGCTTTACAACAAGGCACAAGGAGATTACACCATGAAAAAGCTGATTGAAAAGATTGTTGATGAAATCCTCGAGCTCGTTGCCGGGTCGTTTTAAATCGACCCCTGCAACCTCAAGGACGAGGATCTGTTCACCGGTGCTTCCCGCTTGGGAGCCGCCGCCGGCTAGTAATAAAGCGAGGAGTCGTTGAAACACCTTATGTCTTAGCCACGGAATACACTGAATACACGGAATGTAATGTATTTCGAAAAGTTAGATTTCCGTGTGTTCCGTGTATTTCGCGGTTTTGAAAATATCTTGAGAGAAAGAGGATAGACCAATGAAGTGGGAAAAGTTTGAGGCAGGTTACGCGATGCCCGTGAAGAGCTGGTGCGAGAACTGCGAGGAGGGTGCCGTCCGGCAGGCGGTAAACCTTGCGCACCATCCGGCGCTCGTGCACCACGTGGCGTTGATGCCGGACGCACATCAGGGCTACGGCATGCCCATTGGCGGCGTGGTGGCGGCGAGGGGCGCCGTCATCCCGGCTGCGGTGGGCGTGGACATCGGCTGCGGCATGATCGCCACGGAGACGGACATCCCCGCCGAGGCGTTCGCCGAGATGTCGTTCCGCCGCGCGTTCCAGGAGAAGCTCAAGGAGCGCATCCCCGTGGGCGAGGGCGTGTCTCACCGCGTCACGCAGGACTGGGAGGGCTTCGAGGAGTACACCGCGCACAACGGCATGCGCTCCAGCCTCTGGCCGTCGAAGCTCGACCGCATGAACCTCGGCACGCTCGGTGGCGGCAACCATTTCATCGAACTGCAGAAGACCACGCCCCTCGACGAACACTCCCCAGCGGGAGGGCGAGCGTCCACGCGAGCCGCCACGGGAGCGGGTCGCGCTTGTCGCGACCCCGGCGAAAGTCGGGTGTGGCTCATGATCCACTCCGGCTCGCGCAACCTCGGCAAGCGCATCGAGGAGCACTACCACCGGATCGCGGCGCG
>JAFRNO010000550.1 GCA_017430155.1 Kiritimatiellia bacterium
CCGCGCGAGCGAACTGCTTGCGCCCGGCACGGGTTCCGCGGGCGTCGCCAACCGCGGCCTCAACGGCTGGGGCGTGCCCTGCCGCGAGGGGAAGAAGATGATCGGCCACTTCTTCGCGCGCGGCGTGGTGGGCGCGCTGGAGGTGCGCCTCGAGCGCGCGGACGGACGCATCGTCTACGCGAAGGCGTCGATTCCCGCGCCGAGCTGGGACGACTGGACGAAGGTCGAGTTCGCGCTCACGCCCGACCGCACCGACCCGGCCGCGCGTTTCGCGGTGGTCGCCACCGGCGGCGGCAAGGTCTGGATCGACGACGCCTACCTCAAGGACGAGCCGACGAACGACTTCGGGCGCATGGGCTGCCGCGAGGACATCGTGGACGGATTCCGCAAGGAAGGTCTCACCTTCCTCCGCTGGGGCGGGTCGATGGTGAACGCGCCCGAGTACCTGCTCAAGAACATGCAGGGCGAGCGCCGTCCCTACGAGGGCTTCTGGTTCAAGAAGAGCTCGGGCGGCTTCATGGTGCGCGAGTTCGTGCAGATGGCCAATCTCCTCAAGCTCCCGTGCGCGTTCTCGATCCACGCCTACGACTCCACCGAGGACGCCGTGGCGCTCGCCACATGGTTGAAGCAGTTCGACGGCTTCATCTGCGTGCAGATCGGAAACGAGGAGTGTGCCGGCTACACGCCCGCCGGCGGCAAGCCCGTCATGGCGGACATCCGGCGCTATTGCGAGAACCTGCGCCGCCTCGTCTCCGCGATGCGCCAGGCGAACCCGAAGCTCGTGTTCGCGGGCGCGGTGATGTGGCAGATGAAGCACATGGACCTGATGGAGGAGACGTTCCGCCTCACCGACGGCTACGTGGAGTACTGGGACATCCACGTGGGCGCGGGCGACGTGAAGTGCGGCGAGCGCACGCGCCACGCGCTCAAGGCGTTCCGCGAGATGATCACGCGCATCAACCCGAAGACGACGATGAAGGCCGCGATCTTCGAGGAGAACGCCTACATCCACGACATGAAGCGCGCCCTCGCGCACGCGCGCAACCTGGAGGCGGTGCGCGAGCAGGGTCCGTTCATCCTCACGAGCTGTCCCGCGAACGCCCTCCAGGCGTACATGCAGAACGACAACGGCTGGGACCAGGGGCAGATCTTCTACACGCCGGACAAGGTCTGGCTCCAGCCGTGCGGCTGGGCCCAGCAGATGGCGAGCGCGAACCACCGCGACATCCTCGTGGCGGGCGCGACGGACTGTCCCGACGTGACGGTGAGCGCCACGCGCAGCCGCGACGGCGCATCCGTGGTGCTCCACCTCGTCAACTCGTCCGCGGAGGCGAAGCCGCTCGCGCTCGATTTCGGGAAGGCGGCGGGCCTGCGCCTCGTGCGCGCGACGTCGCTCGCGGCGGACAAGCTGGAAGCGCGCAACCCGCCGGACGACCCCGACCGCATATCGCCGAAGGACGTGACGGATTCCTTCCGCGCCACGCCGCAGCTCCTGCCGTTCTCCTACACCGTGCTGGAATTCGCCCGGTGAGCGTCGATGTCCATCCCTGTTGCCTGACGATCGCCGGAAGCGATTCCGGCGGCAACGCCGGCGTGCAGGCCGACCTGCGCGCGTTCCACGCCTACGGCCTGCACGGCTGCACGGCGTTCGCGGCGCTCACGGCGCAGAACCCTTTTGGCGTGTCCGCCATCCACGCGGTGCCGCCCGACTTCATCGCCGCGCAGCTCGACGCGGTGCTCGGCGTCTACAACATTCGGGCGCTCAAGACGGGCATGCTGGCCGACGCGGCGGCGATCGAGGTCGTGGCCGACCGGATCGCCCGCCATCCGGAGATCGCGAAGGTGGTCGACCCCGTGATGGTGGCGACGAGCGGGGCGAAGCTCATTTCGGACGACGCGGTGGCGACGCTCACGGCGCGTCTGTTGCCCTGCGCGACGCTCATCACGCCGAACCTGCCCGAGGCGGAAGTGCTGTGGGGACGTGCGATTACGTGTCGGAACGACGTGCGCGAGGCCGCGAAGGCGCTGCACGGGCGCTTGGGCTGCGCCGTGCTCGTGAAGGGCGGACACGCCACGGGCGACCTTGCGGCGGCGGAAGATACGCTTTTCGACGGCGAGCAGTTCTTCACCTACACGCTGCCGCACATCGAAAACCCCGTCTCCACGCACGGCACGGGGTGTTCGCTCGCGGCGGCGCTGGCGGCCGAACTCGCGCTCGGGCACGCGCTGTCGGACGCCGTGGCGGGCGCGAAGGCGTTCGTGCACCGCGCCATCGCCACGTCCTACTGGGTGGGACCGGACTGCGGCGTGCTCGGCTGGGGCGCCGACGCGCCGAAGCCGCGGATCACCTCGCAGACGGCCGGCGAGTAGTTCCTGTAGTCGACGCACTCCATCGTGACGCCGGCCGCGCCCGCGTCACGGGCGATCTCCATCAGCTTGCGCACGGCCACTTCGGGCTTGTCGCCCGTCACCTGCGCATACCACGGATAGCCCGGCCGCCCGCCGAAGTTGTAGCTCATGGCGGGGCAGAAGAACGGCTTGCCGCCCGCGGCATCGCGCACGGAGGCGTAGATTTCGGCCGTCGATTCGTACGGGCGCTTCGGGTCGGGGATGACGCACTCGACCACGACGCCGTCGATCACGCCTTCGCGCAGGAGTTTCTTCCAGTCCACGGCGCGCTTCGTCCAGTTTTCGTCCTCGCCCAGCGAGACGCGGTCGATGCCGAGCAGCACGCGCACTTTCACACCGCGTGCGGCGATGCGCGCGCGCACGGCGCGGAAGAACGCCTCCTGCGTTTCGCCCACGAGCGCGATCCAGCGCGGGTCGTGGAAGTCCGCGGGCGGCGGCTCGCCGTATCTTTGCCGCCACTTGTCGCGATGCGGCTTCACGTATTCGTCGGCCACCGTCCAGCCGCCGCTGCGGAAGAGGTCGAAGAAGATCGTCTGGGGTTCGCGGTCGAGAAGCTCGTCGAGGAGGCGGAGCTTGTGCGCCACCACCTCGGGGAAGGCGAACGAGCAGCGTCCGTGCCACGGAATGCCGCGCGCGTTGCGGCACCAGAACTGCGGATGCGAGAGGTTCCACGCGCCGAGCGTCCAGTGGCTCCAGTGGTTTTCCTCGTAGGGCCAGTGGATGCCGCGCGCCACGCCGCGCCGTTTGCAGGAGGCGAACGCCGTGCGGACGATGTCGGGCTCCACGGCCCAGTAGCGCAGCCAGCCGTGGACGGGGCGGCTCTCCGGCACGCGGCGCGGGTCGAGGGGCGCCTCCATGAGCAGGGGCGGCTCCTCCTGGCTTTGGTAGCGCATCGTCGCGCCGCCGCAGTTGCGCCACAGCACCGTGTCGGCGCCCGTCAGCAGCACATGGTCCAGAATCTGCTCCGTGCCGGCGACGGTTTCCGTGTCGAAGTGGGTGCCGAAGTCGAAGCTGTCGATGAGCGCGATCTTCTCGAAGGCGGCGAGCGGTGCGCAGGCGAGCGTCGCCGCGAAGGCCGACAGGGCGATGGGATTCGTTTTCATGGTCCTACTCCCCGAAGATTTCCGAAACCGTCGGCGGACGCGTGATCCACGTCGGCCATCCGAGTCCGCCCGTGACGTTCCGCACCTCGCCCTTGACGTTGTTGCCGACCACGAGCCGCAGGGGCTGGCGCGGGGCGAGGATGCCCTGCGAGATGAGCCGGTTGGCGATCAGCTGGCCGTCCACGTAGAGGTGGAGCGCGTTGCCCACGCGCACGCCCGTGAGCGTATGGCGGCGCTTGAGCGGAAGCGGCTTGCCGGAGATCGCGCCCGCGTACAGGCCGTCTGCCTGCCGCATGGCGAACGCGGGCGCGCCCTTGTCGTTCAGGTACAGCTGGAACGCGAGCGGATGTTCCCTGTAGGTGCCGCGCGCGAGCGTGGCCACGTCCTTCGACCGGCCTTCGAGCTTCACCTCGCACGACACGTAGAACGCCTCGTCGCCCGGCGCCATGCCGAGCGGGAATGTGGCGGGCAACTTCGTCGGCGAGAGCGTGAACGCCGGCGCGCCGGCAAGCCATGACGGGATGTCCTTCCGCTTCGCGGTCGGGACGGAGCAGAAGCGGGTCGTGCGCGCCCATTCGCGGTAGAGCTCCGCGCCGTCGTACCAC
>JAFRNO010000551.1 GCA_017430155.1 Kiritimatiellia bacterium
CCAACATGGTCTGTATCGGTTATCACAGGGGTACCAGCAAAGGCGCAGTCGCGAACGCCACGACAATTCCGAGGGGCGGGACGACGAACGAATGGATCCTGGTGGACGGCGGCACGTTGAACGCCGAGGGCGTCGGCGTCGGCATCGGGCTCCGGGCGCCGACGTGCCGGTTCTATCTCAAGGACGGCACGGTCAACGCCGAGGGCTTCTACTTCCTGGCGCACCGCAACAAAGGCGCGAGCGTGACGGACGGCGGTATCGGCGTTGGCGGCAAGAACACTTACCGGTACATTCAGACGGGCGGGACGCTGAACATGGGCGAGTGGGGGTTCGTCGCCTACGCGCGCGAGGACAACAGCGAGGCGAACGTGATCCTTTCCGGCGGCACGCTGAACGCAACGAAGGACTTCCCGATTCCGTACTACAATCCGACGCTGTTCGGCTACGGCAACTGGCGCAGGGAGGCAGGCGAGGGCTTCACGCTCAACACGGCCGGCCACACCGTCACGCTCCAGACGGCGCTCAATGGCATGGGCGACGTGCGGCTCGCGGGCAACGGCACGGTCGCGGGCACGAACGCGATGCAGGGTGTGCTGGGCGGCACGTGGACGGTCGACGGCGGCATGACCGCCGACCTGCGCGGCGCGTCCTCGCTTCTGGGCGGGCTTTCCGTGGGCCCGAACGCGAACGTCACGCTCGACGTGGGCGCCGGACGTTCTGCCGCGTTCTTCTCCCGCGACGGGTCTTGGCCGCTCAACGGAACCAGCGCAACGGTGCTCGACCGCTTCAACGAGTCGGACGGCGGCACGGTCGCCACGTCCATTTCGCACGACATGGGCCTGTGGAACGTGTCGGGCGCGGCAAGTGTCATGCCGACGCAGCACGGCAACTCCCGGAACGTGATTCTGTCGAAGGGCGAGTTCTACGTGGCTCCGGAGGAGGCCGGGACGTGGACGTTCAGCGGCATCTACAACAATCGCATCTACATCAAGATCGACGAACAGTCGGCAACGAGCGCAGGCGAGACGTCCTACGCGAACATCCAGTTGAATCTGGAATCGGGCTGGCACCGCTTCATCGTCGTCTGCGAGCATCAGGGCAGCACCTGCGGCCCGAACAACCGCACGGGCATGGCCGTCGGCTTCGCCAAGACCGCCGTGAACGGGGACGCGGCGGCGGACTACACGCTCTTCTCGCCGAAGAACTTGAAGATGCGCCCGAGCGCGCCCTGCGGCGGCGAGGCGTCCGTGCGCTGGAGCACCGTCAAGACGACGGCGTGGGCCGACACGACCTGGCAGAACATCCGCTTTGCCACATACGCGGACAACTGGGACTGGGATGAAGTGAGCCTCACCAACTCGCTGAAGGCGACGCACTTCTACGGAGCCGCCGGCTCCGGCGATCCGAGGCTGACCGGCAGCAACTACATCGCGAACCGCTGGGACGGCTGGTTCCTCGTGCCGTACGACAAGGCCGGCACCTGGCGTTTCCGCCTGAAGTACAACAACCGTATCCGCTTCTATCTCGATGGGGAGGATCTCGGCGTGGAGGCGGCGGCGGCGGGCGGAGAGGTCACGGGCGACGCGGCCGTCACCCCGGGCTGGCACCGTTACGAGATCCGCACCTACCGCTACAATGGCAGTTCCGGACCGGGAAACAACGACTATGCCGTCAGCTACGCCGTCAAGACGGCGGCGGACGCGGACTTCGGCGCATTCGTGCCGTTCGACGAGGACTCGCTCACGCTCTCCCTCGCGCCGGACGGCTACCTGCAGGGCGAGATCGCGCTCGCCTCGGGCGCGGCGGTGACGAACGTCTCCGAGACGGCGGCGGTCGTGTGGGGCGACGTGAAGGTGGCGGACGGCGCGGCGGGCGCGGTGATGAGCGGCAAGTTCGCGTGCGTCTCGAACACGGTCGACTTCGGCACGGTGGCGGCGAACACCTCCGATCTCTCGGCCGTGCTGCGTTTCGACGACGCGGCGACGAACCTCTTCGCGGACGTGGGCCGGATCGCGGTCGACTTCGCGTCGCGGCCCACGTTCGGGCGCGCGCTCGTGGGCCCGGCGGGCGGGCTGGACGCGCTCTCCGACGCGGAGCTGGCGCGCCGCTTCGCGGTCACGGTGGACGGCGTGCCGGCGGCCGAGGCCAAGTGCATCGTGCTCCCGCTGGTGGAGGACGGCAAGCTGTACCTCCGCAACGTCTCCGGCACGACGGTGATTATCCGCTGACGGATGAGAGAGGACAGAGGACGAAAGACGAAGGCCGTAGGACGATGGACTTTGGAATGTGCGAAGCAACCATCCTTTGTCCTTTCGCGGCGGTACCGCGATATGCTATCATAAAGGCTCCTCGAAGCACACCGAAAGGCAGGTAGTCGTGAAGAAGCAGGTTGGAATCGTGATTTTGGCGGCGGTCGGGTTTGCCGCCGCGTACGGGAACGCGGAAGCCGCGGCTTTGGCGCGTGCCGACGACGCGTTGGCGCGCGGGTTCGTCACGCCGCCGAACGCGGCGAAGCCGCACACCTGGTACCACATGATGAACGGCAACGTCACGAAGGAGGGCATCACGTGCGACTTCGAGGCGCTCGCGAAGGCGGGCGTCGGCGGCGTGCAGATGTTCGACGCGGGGTGCGCCATCCCGCAGGGGCCGCTCGCGTTCAACTCGCCGGCGTGGTTCGACATGTTCAGGCACGCGGCCTCCGAGGCGCGCCGCCTCGGGCTGGAGATCTGCATCCCGAACTGTTCGGGCTGGTCGTCGTCGGGCGGGCCGTGGAACATGCCTTCGAACGGCATGAAGCAGGTGGTGTTCACGGAAACGGCCGTGAAGGGTCCCGTCGCGTTTCGGGGTAAGCTGCCGCGCACGGAGAAGGACAACGGGTTCTACGAGGACATCGCCGTCCTCGCCTTCCCCACGCCGCCCGCCGACCTCGTGCGGTTCCCCGGCGTGAAGTCCGACATCTCCGGCATGACGGCGACGGTCTCCTCCGAAACGCCGTTCACGGCCCAGGGCATTTCGTACCGCCTGTCGTTCAAGCCCGTCCGGTCGGCCTCCGCCAACGTGAAGGTGGACGTGTCGCAGGACGGCAAGACGTTCACGCGGCTGGAGACGTTCAGCACGCGGCTCGCGAAGTCGCGCGTCCTCGACCTCTCGCTCCGCTACCGCCCCTTCGAGAAGCCGGTCACGGCGCGCGCGATCCGGTTCACCTTCACCTCGACCCATCCCATCAAGGTGGAGGAGATGCGGCCCGAGGCGAAGCTGCGCATCTACGAGATCAAGTCCAAGTCCTTCGGCGACCGCGGCGCCATCCACCGCGACGCCACGGTCGCCACCGACGCGCAGCGGGTCAGGGGGGACGGGATCGTCGACCTCACGTCGCGGCTCTCGCCCGACGGCACGCTCGCGTGGGACGCGCCCGCCGGCGACTGGACCGTGCTGCGCCTCGGCTACGTCTGCAACGGGCGCTGCAACCATCCGGCGTCCGCGCACGGCAAGGGTCTGGAGGTGGACAAGCTCTCCGCCTCCGCGATGGACTACCACTTCGGCCAGTACGTCGCGCGGATCTGCCGGCACCTCGGCCCGCTCGCGGGCGACGTCGCGGGCGGCTTCAACAACATCCTCGTGGACAGCTACGAGGTCGGCTCGCAGAACTGGACGCAGGGCTTCGCGCAGACGTTCGAGCGTCGCGCGGGCTACCCGATCGGCAAATGGCTGCCGGTCCTGGCCGGATACGTGGTCGACTCGGTCGACGCGTCCGAGCGGTTCCTCGAGGACTTCCGCCGCGTGATCGCCGACCTCTTCGCGGAGAACTACGCCGGCCGCCTCGCCGAACTCTGCCACCGGCACGGGCTGAAACTCTCCGTCGAGCCGTACGGCAACGGCCCGTCCGACGACCTCCAGTACGGGCAGGACGTCGACATCCCGATGGCCGAGTTCTGGTCGCGCGCGGCGTCGGGCGACCATTTCACCAACACGCGCAACGCCAAGTTCGCGGCCCATCTGGCGCACGTGTGGGGACGCCGCTACGCCGGCACGGAGTCGTTCACGGCCGGCCCCGACTCCGGCGGCCGCTGGCAGACCACCCCGTTCACGATCAAGGCGCAGGGCGACCGCGTGTTCGCCGAGGGAATCAACCGCATCATCTACCACCGCTTCACGCACCAGCCGTGGCCCGGCAACCAGTACCTGCCCGGCATGACGATGGGCCGCTGGGGCATGCACCTCGACCGCACGCAGACGTGGTGGCCGCTCGCGGGCGACTGGTTCCGCTACCAGGCGCGCTGCCAGTGGATGCTCCAGGAGGGCACGTTCGTGGCCGACGCGCTCTACTTCTGCGGCGAGCAGGCGCCCAACTGGGGGCGCGCCACGGACGATCCCTCCCTCCGCGAGGCCCTGCGCCTCCCGCCCGGCTACGACTGGGACATCTGCGCGACGAAGGCGGTTGAGATGCTGAAGGTCGTGGATGGCTGCGTCGTTGTGCCTGGCGGCGTGTCGTACCGTCTTCTCATCCTGCCGCCGCGCGACACGATGTCCGAGGATGTTCTTCGCACAGTGGACGCCCTCATCGACGCCGGCGCG
>JAFRNO010000552.1 GCA_017430155.1 Kiritimatiellia bacterium
ATCGGCATGGGCGAGAACGACGAGCAGCTCGTGGAATTCGCCTTCGCGCTCAAGGAAATCGCGCCGGATTCGATTCCCGTCAACGTCCTCCATCCCATCGAGGGCACGCCGCTCGGCGAACGGGGCATTCTCGACCCCGAGCGCGTGGTCGACTCCGTCGCGGTCCTGCGCCTCGTGAACCCCTCCACGCCGCTTCGCTTCGCGGGCGGACGGCGCGACATGAGCGACGAGACGGCGGCGAAGTGCATCTACGTGGGCATGTCGGCCGGCATCGCGGGTCCCCTTCTCACCACGCCGGGCGCGGACTTCGACGACGACCGCGAACTTGCCGCGCGCGCCGGCTATTCCGTAGGCCGCGCACCGCGCGGCGACGCTTCCTAGTCAATAGGACGAACCTATGGCATGACTTTGGATGTTCCGATTACCTATGGAACCGAAAAGGATGCTATACTATGCGGCGTTGACCCCAACAAAGCTTAACGAAAGGAAAAAACAATGAGCAAGACAGCAAAGAGCATCCTGGAGAAGGTGGGCGGCACGCCGCTCGTCGAGATCTCCAACAAGTTGAACGCGGGCGGCGCGAAAGTGCTCGCCAAGGTGGAGTTCTTCAACCCCGGCGGGAGCGTGAAGGACCGCATCGCCCTCGCGATGGTGGAGGCGGCGGAGAAATCCGGCACGCTCCAGCCGGGCGCGACGATCATCGAGCCGACGAGCGGCAACACGGGCGTGGGCCTCGCGCTCGTCAGCGCGGTGAAAGGCTACCACCTCGTCCTCACGATGCCCGAGACCATGAGCATCGAACGGCGCAAGCTCGCGGCGGCGTACGGCGCGGAGATCGTCCTCACGCCCGGCTCCGCCGGCATGAAGGGCGCGATCGCCAAGGCGAACGAGCTGCGCGACGCGACGCCCGGCGCGGTGATCCTCCAGCAGTTCGAGAACCCCGCCAACCCCGACTTCCACTACCGCACGACGGGCCCCGAAGTGTGGGAGGCGACGGACGGCGAGGTGGCGGCGTTCGTGGCGGGCGTCGGCACGGGCGGCACGCTCACGGGCACGGGCAAGTACCTAAAGGAGAAGAACCCCGAAGTGAAGCTCTTCGCGGTGGAGCCGGACACCTCGCCGGTGCTCTCCGGCGGACAGCCCGGCCCCCACAAGATCCAGGGCATCGGCGCGGGATTCGTGCCGAAGGTGCTGGACACGGCCCTCATCACGGAAGTGATCAAGGCGAGCGCGGAGAACGCGGGCGCGACGGCGCGGGCCGCCGCGGCGAAGGAAGGCCTCCTCGTCGGGATCTCCTCGGGCGCGGCCCTTTGGGCGGCGCTGGAGCTCTCGAAACGGCCGGAGTTCGCGGGCAAGACGATCGTCGCCCTTCTCCCCGACACCGGCGAGCGCTATCTCTCGACCTGGCTCTTCGAGTAGCGGCGGTCCGGGACGATTCGTCCAAGTCACCAGTGCACGAGGTTCCGAACGAGCATCCACAGGACGGCAACGGCAAAGACGCTCCAGGAAACGCTCGGCTTCTTCGCCCACCGTGGCTTGATGACGATGACCACCAAGAACGGAACGGCCACTGCGAGGATCGGATTGTAGCGAAACGCTTCGCGCAAGTGGCCGTGCGATGCCGCATGGAGCGCCCGTGCCGTCCCGCAGCCCGGACAGTCCAGCCCGGTCAGCGCATGGACGGGGCACTTCGGAAACCAAGACGCCGACTGGGGATTGAAATAGAAAGCCGCCCAGATTCCGACTGCAAGAATCGTGGCGAAGACAACCGAGAAAAACAAACCCGCCCCGTCGTCCGGCACCTGCAGCCGCCGGGCGACGGGACGCCATGCCTGAAGGAAACGGTCGCGCAATCGCGACGGTTTCTTTCGGGGATCAGCACTCATCATGGACGAGCGGGCGCCCCTCACCGTCCCTGAAAGAGCCGGTGAGGATGAAGATGAAGTCGATCAGCACCCAGATGCCGAGTCCCCCGCATGTCAACAGCTGCGCCACGCCCGTGCCGGTCTTTCCCGTATAGAAGCTGTGAACGCCAAAGATGCCGAACACCCAGCACAGAATCAGCGTGACGATGAACGAATAGCCCTTCGTCTGTCCGGACGCAGGCGCATAGGCCGTCTGTTTGGGCGCGGGCGCGTAGCCCGCAAAACCGCGGTTGACGGGAGCGCCGCAAGCGGCGCAGACAACGGCATTTGGATGGATGTCGCTTCCGCAGTGTCGACAGAACGCCATTGGAAGAATCCCCTTTAATTGGCCGCGGCCGCGGCGACTTGGAGGATGACGTTGAGGATGATGCCGATGATGCCGCAGATGACGGACACGTTGATCCACGTCGCGGCCTTCTTGGACGCAGCTTCCGCGCCGGCGATGTCGCCCGCGGCAATCTTGCCGTTCACGCCCGATGCGTAGACAATTGCGACGATGCCGAAGGGCAGGCAGCAAAAGAGGGTTGCCAGAACGGCTCCGACCAAGTGGTTGGGGATGACCGGCGCGGTTGCTCCAACGCCTACGGCCGGACGTGCGGCTCCTTGGTTCTGGGCGGCCCCGCATGCGGGGCAAACGGCTGTGCCTTCAGCCAGTTCCTGGCGGCAGTTGTAACAAAACATAGCTACTTCCTGTATCCTTTGTGCCCTCCTTTGGTTGCACGGGCGGAAGACCGGGCTTGTCCTCGTTCCGCGTCTCCAGATGGCATTGTCTTACCTGGAGGTTCATAGTGTAGCATAATTTTGGCTTGGCGTGTGGAATAAAAGAGGGTGGAATAAAAGAGACAATCGATCAGTCAACCGAGGGAAAAACAAAACCGCCCCGTCGTCCGGCAACTGCAATCGCCAGACGGCGGGACGGCTTGCCCGAAGGAAACGCCGCGCAATCGCGGCGATTCCTTCCGAGGTTCATTCTCAACCACGGACGAGCGGGCGTCCCTCACCGTCCCTGTAGGAACCGATAAGGATCATGACAAAGTCGATCAACGCCCAGATGCCGAGGCCTCCGCACGTCAAGAGCTGCACCACGCCGGAGCCGGTATTCTTCGTGTAGAACCGGTGAACGCCGAAGACCCCGAAGAACCAGCACAGAATCAGCGTGATCATGAACGAATAGCCCTTGTTCTGGGCGGCCCCGCATGAAGGGCAGACGGCTGCGCCATCGGCCAGCTCCTTGTGACAGCTGTTGCAAACCATAACTTCCTGTTTCCTTTGTGCCCGATTTTCATTGCACGGGCGGAGAACCGGGCTTATCCTCGTTCCGTGTGTCCAGACGGCATGGTTTGACCTGGATGCTAATATTATAGCATAATTTTCTGTTGCCGTGTGGAATAAAAGAATGTTATAATTTCAGCCATGACACTTCAGCAACTGAAATACGCAGACGCCGTGGCGACTTGCGGCAGCATCAGCGAGGCCGCGCGGCGCGTGTTCGCCACGCAGCCGACGCTGACCGAGTCGATCCACGCCCTCGAGGAGGAGCTTCGCACGGCCCTCTTCACGCGGACCGCGCGCGGCGTGACCGTCACGCGCGAGGGCGAGGAGTTCCTGTCCTCCGCACGGCAGATCCTGGACGACGCCGCGCGCATCGCGGCGAAGTACACGGGCAAGGCCGTGCGGAGGCCGCAGTTCGCCGTCTCCTGCCAGCACTACGCATTCGCCGTCGACGCGTTCATGGAGGTCGTGAAGGCGAACGGCGCGGACGCCTACGACTTCACGCTCCGCGAGACCGTGACGAGCGAGATCATCGACGACGTGGCGCGCCACCGCAGCGAGATCGGCATCCTCTACCTTTCCAGCCGCAACGAAAAGACGCTGCGCAAGATCCTGAAAAAAGAGGAGCTCCAGTTCGAGGAACTCTACACCGCGCAGCCGCACGTCTTCCTCGGAAAGAAGCACCCGCTCGCCAAGAAGAAATTCATCCGGCCGGCCGAACTGGACGACTTCCCCTACATCACCTACGAACAGGGCGTGGAAAACGCGCTCTACTTCGCGGAAGAGGTGATGCCCGCCATCGACCGGAAGAAGAACATCCGCGTCCGCGACCGCGCCACGATGACCAACCTCGTGCTGGGCCTCGACGGCTTCACCGTCGCCTCGGGCGTCCATGCGAAGGCCTACAATCCGGCGATCATCTCTGTACCGCTCAAGCTCGACGAGACCATCCACGTCGGAATCATCTACCGCGCCGGCATTCCCTTCTCGCCCGCGGCCGAGGCATTCCTCGCGGCCATGCGCAGCCTGATCGCC
>JAFRNO010000553.1 GCA_017430155.1 Kiritimatiellia bacterium
ACGACATTGCCGCATACGTTTGGCCGGCGTATCAGCCGGAGCCGCGTTGGGCAGAGCTTGGTATTTTCAAGGCTGGGAAAGGCGAATGGCAGAGCGTGTGGGAGGCGCGTCCGAAATGGGAGGGACACGAACAGCCGCGCATTCCGCTCTGGGGTTACGAGAACGAGGCCGACCCGAAAGTTGTGGAGAAGAAGATCGACACCGCCGGTTCGCATGGCGTGAACGTGTTCATCTACGATTGGTACTGGTATGGGGGGCGGCCGTTCCTTGAGGATGCGCTTGACAAGGGCTTCCTTGGAGCGGCGAACAACGAGAAGATGAAGTTCTTCATCATGTGGGCGAACCATGACGTGAACGAGGGCTGGGACAATACAGTCGCAGACAAGAACCGCAAAGGCTTCATCTGGCACGGCACGGTGTCCATGGATGAGTTTCGTACGCTCGTGTCACGTTGGATCGACCGCTACTTCAAGCGTCCGAACTATTACCGCATTCAGGGAAAACCCGTACTGATGATTTATGACCTCCCCGACTTCATCAAGGGTCTCGGCGGCACGGAAAAAGCGGCGGAGGCCGTGAGGTATCTCCGCAAGGCATGCGCCGACGCCGGATTGGGCGGTGCGCATTTCATGTCGTGCGACTATGGTCTTAAACCGGCGGATGCCAAAGCCGTCGGGATTGATTCTGCGACAATCTACAACCTTGTTCATTGGTCAAGTCCCAAGGGAAATCCTGACTACGCAGAATGGGCGGAGAAGGCCGCGCGACGTTTCGACGTGGCGAAGAAGGAACTTGGCCTTGGAATGTACTTCGCCCATGCGTCTGTCGGCTGGGACCAGAATCCCCGTTATCCGGCAGGATTTACGACGGACACAGTCGTTGGCGCCATGCCCGCAAAGTTTGAGGTTGCGTTGCGTCGCGCGAAGGATTGGACGGACAGGAACGTCGCTCCAGATATGCCGAAGCTCATAACAATCAACTCATGGAACGAGTGGACGGAGGGGTCGTATCTTGAGCCAGACGAGCGCTGGGGCCTTGGCTACCTTGAGGCGGTCCGCCGAGTGTTCCGTTCAGGTTCAGATTGTCCGCAGACTCTTACGCTGGAAGAGGGCTTCCGCAACCCGCCCAACTCGGCGAAGCCGCACACATGGTACCACATGATGAACGGCAACGTCACGAAGGAGGGCATCACCTGCGACTTCGAAGCGCTTGCCAAGGCGGGCATCGGCGGCGTGCAGATGTTCGACGCGGGCTGCAACATCCCGCCAGGACCTCTACACTTCAACTCCCCCGAATGGTTCGATATGTTCAAGCACGCCGCCGCAGAGGCGCGTCGGCTTGGGTTGGAGATATGCATTCCCAACTGCTCTGGTTGGTCGTCTTCAGGCGGCCCCTGGAACCAACCCTCGAACGGCATGAAGTGTGTCACTTGGCGCGAGGTGAAGACGTCCGGCCCCTCGAAGTTCCATGCGCAGCTGCCGCGTGACAAGAAAGACCACGGCTTCTACGAGGACATCGCCGTCGTAGCGTTCCCCACGCCGCCGGCGGAGGCGCGCACGTATCCGGAGGTGAAGACGACGGTTGTCGGCAATTCCTTCCTCCTTTCTTCCGGCAAGCCATTCACCGCGCCGGCCGTGATGTTCCAGATCACATACGGGCATGTCTGGAACGGTGACGCCGTGGTAGATGTTGAGACGTCGACGGACGGCACGTCGTTCACCCATCTCGAGTCGTTTTGTATTCCGATCATGCGTTCCGGCGAGGGAAACCATGGGGAACGTTTCCATACCTTCCCCGCGCCTGTCACTGCGCGCGCCATCCGCCTGACGTTCTCGAAGAGTCCGGTCGCACTTAGGCTGCTCGCCGCGCGTCCCGAGGCGCGAGCGAAGCTATCCAATCTCGCTGCCAAGACGTTCGCCGTGCGTCAGGAGTGCACACTTGATACGACGTCCGCACAGTCGGATCAGATCGTTCCGAAAGGTGAGGTACGCGACATCACCGCCCACCTTGCCCCGGACGGCACGCTCGACTGGAACGTGCCCGCCGGCGACTGGACGATTGTGCGCATCGGCTACCTCTGCAACGGCCGCTGCAACCATCCGGCGTCCGACCACGGGCGCGGCCTAGAGGTTGACAAGCTTTCCGCCTCCGCGATGGACTACCATTTCAACCAGTACGTGACGCGCCTCTGCAAACACCTCGGTTCGCTCGCGGGGGCCGTGGAGAGCGGCTTCAACAACATCCTTGTGGACAGCTACGAAGTCGGCTCGCAGAACTGGACCCAGGACTTCGACAAGACCTTCGAGGCGCGCATGGGCTATTCGCTTCGTCCCTACTTGCCCATCTTCGCGGGGCGCGTCGTGGGGAGCGTGGACGAAAGCGAGCGCTTTCTCGAGGATTTCCGCCGCGTTGTCGCCGATCTCTTCGCAGAGAACTACGCCGGGCGTCTGGCTGAACTTTGCCATCAGCACGGCCTGTTGCTCTCCGTTGAACCATACGGCAGTGCGCCGTGCGACAACCTCCAGTACGGACAGGACGTCGACGTCCCGATGGGCGAGTTCTGGTCTTTCGCCCTGTCAGGCAACCACGGCATGG
>JAFRNO010000554.1 GCA_017430155.1 Kiritimatiellia bacterium
CCGTCCCGCGCACGCCGCAGGAACCCTGGCAGCCCATGCACTTCATCCGCTAGCGCAGCTTACGGCTGGGCGGAAGCGCCCGCCCGAACGTTCGAGGACGGATCGTTCGGATTGCGGGCGCGGTTTTTGTTCTGTGCGCCCGAAAGAAGCGGTGCGTTGAGGACGGCATGCAGCTGCGCCGCAGTGAGCGTCTGCGCGGGATTGAACGCCTCGCCCGCCGCGTAGTCTACGAGCCGCGCCCGCAACCACGCCGCCGCCGGATCGTCCGCTTTGAACGCGAACGAGCAGACCAAGAACCGCCCCTTCCCGACGCGATACTCGAACAGCAGCGCCTGGCGGATCGGGAACTTCACCGAGGACGCGACGTCAATGACAGGATCGAACGGCACGCCCGCCTCCAGCTGCACGGCGCGTCCGCCTTCCATCAGCCGACGGAACTGCCAGCCGCAGAATCCGTCGTGCGGCATCCCCTTCAGGGCTGGATGACCTTCCTTGATCACGGTCGCGTAGTTGCCGGAGGTCCGCCCGGCCATGCCGATGCGGTAGGTCGTGGGCAGCGACTTGAACGGCCCCGCGCCGAGCAGCAGCACACGTTCGCCCTTCTCCATCGCCGCGATAAGATCGGCCTCGCTGATCTCCGTCACCACCTTCACGTTTGCGGGCGCGGGCAGGACCGCGGCCTTCGAAAACGCATAGATTTCCCATTCGTTCTCGGCCTTGACGTCGCCGCCCGCAAACGACGCGCGGAGCAGGTACTTGACGGGACGGTCCGACGCGGGAACGGCGACGTCGAACGCCCCGAGACGCGCAACACCGCCGTCGCGCACGTCGCCGACCTTCCGCGTCTCAGTCCACTCGCTTTTTCCGTCATCCCCGACAAGCGTGAGATCCAGCCGCCCGCCTTTCGCGTCGCCCGCATAGTTCGAGAGCGAGATCGCCACGCGCTTCGGTTCGCCCGCACGCACGTTGAAGTCGCTGCCGAGGTCGGAAAGCAGGACGGCGGCGGAATTGTAGCGCAGGACGTTCTCCACCGTCTCGCCCGGCTTCAGGCGGTAGAACTCGTCCATCATCCCCACGGAATAGCCGAACGTGTGCCAGTGGGTGTTGATGTCCCCGAGGAAGTCGAACCCCGCCACGCGGTCGGCCGCGCGCACCTTCTCGAACGCGAACTTGCGGATGCGCCGCATCCATTCGCAGGAGTTGCGGAAGTAGACGTCCGCGCGGTCGAGCAGCCCCTTCTCGGCGAGGACGCGCCGCGGCTCGGAGAAGAGTCCCGTCTTCAGGATCGGCGAATCGGGCGGATACAGCTTCTCAAGGCCGAAGTCGACGTAGCTGCCGTCGATGCAGATCTCGTGCGAGGTGCGCGGCTTGCCGCCGTACGCGTCGCCCCAAGCGTCGAGATCGGCGGAGGAGCCCTTGTTCAGCGACTCGTAGCTCGTGAGACCCAGCTGGTACGAGGTGAACATGTCGCAGAACGGCGCGAGGCGCGCCATCCGCTCGGCGTTGTGCGGGAACGGCGTGGGCACGATTGCGTCCTTCCCCTTCATGAGCGCGTACTCGACGCCGCGCATCGCGCTCATCGGGGAGAACAGCGCATCCGTGCGCGCGTGCACGATGTCCGCCACGTCTCGCAGGTAGGCCTCGGCCATGCGGTCGATGCGTGTCTCGTTTCCGGTGCAGTAGATCACGACGGACGGATGCCGACGCGCGAAGGAGACGATCGCGGCGAACTCGGGCACGGAGACGAAGTTGGGCGACTCGATGTGCACCGCCATGCCCAGCTCGTCCGTCGCCTCCAGGTACTCCGCCGGCGGCACGAACGTGTGGAAGCGCACGAAGTTGAATCCCAGTTCCTTCCGCTTCGCGGTGATCATGCGGTAGTAGTCCAAGTCGCGCGGCAAGTGGACCGTCTTCGCGAAATAGCAATGCTCGGTCACGCCCCGCAGGTAGACCGGCCTGCCGTTGAGACGCAGCTTCTCGCCGTCGGCCACGAGGCGGCGGATGCCGAACTTCTGCCGATACGTTCCCTGCGGCGTCGCGAGCGCGAGCTCGTAGCGGCGGGGATTCTCCGGCGACCAGAACTCAAAACCTTCCGTCGGAAGCGTGAAATCGCCCTTCGCCTGTCCTCGCGCCAATACCTTCACGCCATCGCTGATCTCGTAGGAGAACGGAACGCCGCCCGCAACATGGACGGTGAACGTCTGGAGATCCTGGGAGGTCGTCACGTACACGTCGCCCAGGGCGTTCTTCGGGAAACGCAGTTCGAGCTTTCCGTTGACGCCGCCAGTTGAACGGAAGACCGCGCGGGTTGTCAGGCCCGACACGTAATCGCAGTAGCCGAGGTTGGGGTTGTTCGACACCGCGAGGACGATCTCGTTCCTGCCCTTCACGAGCACGCCTTTCGGCACGGTCAGCTCGAACGGCGTGGAGAAGCCTGCCCGGAACGCGACGAACCGTCCGTTGATCCACACATGCACTTGGTTGCGCACACCCTCGAACGCCAGCACGGCCACGCCCGCCCGGTCCAGTTCGACCGTGCGCCGGTAGTAGAAGCAGCCCGAGATGTTCGGCAAGGTGGTGTCATCCGCCCAGCCCGTGATCGGGTGACGCTGACGTCCGTACAGCGGGTTGATCCTGAACTCGTCCTTCATCCCCGCCGCGCGGAACGCATCGATCATGTCCTCCCAGTAGCCGGGAACGGCGTCCGCGACCGTGACGCCCGCGAAGCGCGGATAGTCAACGCTCTCGTGCGCGTACGGACGGTAGGCCATCTCCCACGCGCCGTCGAGCGGCACGGCGTCGTAGACGGCGTGCTCGAACACCTCGCCCGCGCACGCGGCCCGTGTCGCAGCCGCTGCGAAGAGGACGAAAAACAGAAACGGCGTGCGCGTCATGCGGTTCTCTCCATACAACGGGATCAGGTTTCGTCGGGGGCGTCGAGGATCGCGAGGAACTTCTCGGGCGGGGGGATGGGGCGGAAAGTGGTCGTGGAGACGAAGCAGTGGCGCGTGAAGCCGTCCACGAGCAGTTCGCCGTTCACGCGCACCTCGCAGGCGATCTCAAGGCGCACGCCCTTGTGGCTGCTGCACCAGGCCGTGACCTCC
>JAFRNO010000555.1 GCA_017430155.1 Kiritimatiellia bacterium
ATCTCCACGCCGTCGCCGAGTTCGACGATGCCGAGCTGCGGGATCTTCTCGATCTTCGGGAGTCCGTTTTCCATCGTCGTGTTGTAGCCGTAGCCGTCGCCGCCGAGGCGCACGCCGCAGTGCAGGATCACGTTCCGGCCCACCTTGGTGCCCTCGCGCAGGGTCACCTGCGGATAGATGTGCGTGCCGGCGCCGACGCTGCAGTTCTCGCCGATGAACACCTGCGCCTCGATCACGCAGTTGTCGCCGATCTCCGTACCCTTCTCGATGACCGTGTACGCGCCCACGTGGACGTTTGTGCCGAGACGCACCGAGGGGTCGACGATCGCCGTGGGATGGACACCTGGCGCGCGCACGGGGGCGGGCGGGGCGAACATCTCGGCGGCGGCCATGCAGGCGTGGTTCGGGTCCGCCACGCGGATGATCGCGCACGGCGCGCCGTGCGTCCAGTCCGGCGGCAGGAGGATCGCGGAGGCCTTCGTGGCCTGCACGAGCGGGACGTGCTTCGCGTCCTTGCAGAAAGAAAGATCGCCTGGACGGGCCTCCTCGAGGCCCGCGCAGGCGGTGATCTCCACGTCGTCCCCCTCGAGGACGCCGCCGAGCCGCGTGGCGAGGTCACTTGCCCGCATCGTCCTTCTTCTCTTTCTCTTTCCGTTTCGCGGGATCAACGCCCATGGCCTTCAGGATTTCGTCCGTGACGTCGTAGGACTCCTTGGCGAACGCGAGAATCGTGCTGTCGGCGATGATGTCGTAGCCGTGCTCCTTCGCGTAGGCGCTGATCTTCGCGCGGATGTCGTCCGTCTCCATCTTGATCAGGCGCGACTCGAGGTCGCTCAGGTCGCCCTGAAAGCGCGTGGCCATCTGGCGCATGTCCTGCTGACCTTCGAGGAAGCGCTTCTGGATGCCCTCGAGCTTCTTCTGGGCGGCGGCGCGCGCCTGCGCGGAGAGCATGGGGTTCTGGAGATCGCCCTGGGCCTTTTTGCCCTCTTCGGCGATTTCCTTCAGCTCGTCCTGCTTCGCGTCGAGCTTCGCCTTGTAGTCTTTGTCGGTCGTCTTCACGAGCGTGCGGTTCGACTCGTGCTGGGGATGGAGGCGAACGAGGTCCACCATGCTCACCGTGCCGATCTTCATCTCGGCGGCGGCCGTCAGGGTGGCAGCCATCGCCGCCAGGATCAGTATCTTCTTCATTTTCAACCTTTCACTTCATTCGTCATTCGTCATTTTAGAAGTCATATCCGATCGAGAACGAGAACACCTTCTCGTCGACGTCCTCGTCCGGATCGACGACGGGCACCGCGAAGTCGAGGCGGATCGGGAACTGCGGGAGGTCGAGGCGGAGCCCGAGGCCGACGGACCAGCAGAACCAGTCGGTGTCGAGGTCGAACTCGTCCTCGCCCACGCTGCCGAGGTCGGTGAACGCGGCGATGCGGACCATCTTCACGACCGGCACGGAGTACTCCATCGTGGCGCACCAGCTCGTCTGGCCGCCCCACGGCACGTAGTGGCCGTGCTTGTTCTCGCGGGAGTAGACGCGCGGGGCGATCTCGCGGAAGTCGACGCCGCGGATGGAGCGCGAGCCGCCCAGGAAGAGCTTGTCGTAGATCGGCAGGCCGCCGCTGAAGTCGTCGAGCGTCTCGCCGCGGAGCCCCCACTGGAGCACGTGGCCCCACTTCTTGACGGCCGTCCAGTAGTGGCGGTACCGGAAGCCGGTGCGCCAGTACGAGTTGTCGCCGCCCACGATGTCGCCGTGGACGTTGAACAGGTAGCCCCTCTTCGGGAAGAGGAACTCGTCGCGCGTGTCGTTGCGCCAGAAGACGACGAACGGGATTTCCCAGCTGTCGCCGTACTTGTCCTCCTGCTCGCGCAGGAGACGGCGCGGCTCGTCGTCATGCGGGTGTTCGTAGAGCCAGTCCTTCTCGACGTCCTCCATCTGGATGAACTCGGCGGCGATCGACACGCCGAAGCGTCCGACGGGCTTCCAGCCGGGCCAGAACTGGACGGGGTAGCTGAGCGACGCCTCGATACCGCTGCGGATCACGTCGTAGTCGTCGAACCAGCGCAGGCGGCGGTAGCCCGTGACGGTGAGCTCGAGGTGGCGGTCGAACAGCCACGGCTCGGTGACGGAGGCCTCGTAGGTCTGGATGCGCGGACCGGCCTGCACGAGGATGCGGCCCTTCTGCCCGCCGCCGCGGAAGCGCCAGGGGTTGAAGATGTCGAAGTTGTTCTCGTGGATTTCGACCTGGCCGAACACGGAGTCTTCGGAGCCGGCGCCGATGCCGACCATGAAGCCGCCCGTGGTCTGCTCCTCGACCTCGAACACGAGGTCGCGCTCCTCGGCCCTGCCGTCCTTGGCCTCTCCGCCCTCCACTTTCTCAAGCGAATACTGCACGCGCTTGAAGTAGTGGAGATTCTCGAGGCGGTGCTTCGAGCGTTCGGCGAGGTTCGCCAGCATGGGGTCGCCGGGCGAGAGGCTGATCTCGCGGCGGATCACCTTGTCCTTCGTGTAGTCGTTGCCGCGGATGAGCACTTTGCGGATGACCACGGGCACGCCTTCCTCGACGACGAACACGAGGTCGACCGTGTCGCCGCCCTCCTCCGTGGGAATCCGGCGCACGGTGACGTGCGTGTCCGCGAGCGCCTTCTCGCCCGACCCGCAGAACACCTCGATTTCATGGGCCGCGTCGGACAGCGCCTTGGCGCCCGCGACGTCGCCCGTCTTGAGGCCCTTCACGGCGTCGAGCACGGCGTCCGCCGGGTACTGCTTCACGCCGGAGACGGACATCTTCCCGACCGTGTAGCGCGTGCCCTCGACGATCGTGAAGACGCGATCCACCTTGTTGGAGTCGCCCTCGATTGGTTCGATCTCCGGCAGGGAGACTTCAACGTCGAGGTAGCCGAGGTCGCGGTAATGGTTGGCGATCTTGTCGCGCGCCTCAGCAAGTTCCTGAGGCGTCGCGGGGGTGTCGACGAACCAGCCGATCGGGTTCCACCAGGGATATTGCTGGATGCTCTCGTTCAGCTCGCTCTCCTCAACGCCCTCAATGCCCTTGTACGTGAACTTGCGTGTCTTGACGCGCGGCCCCTCCTCGATCTCCATCGTGATGGAGATGGCGTTCGGGGAGCCTTCCACGGGCTCGACGCGGGGCGTCACGCGCACGTCGGAGAAGAACTTCCGCTGATAGGCGGTGCGGATGCGCCCGGCGGCGGCGGCGATTTCGGCCTCGCCGTACGGGTAGCCGTCGCGGAGCTCGGAGAGGTCGGTGATCTTCCCCACGCCCCAGTAGTCGTTGCCCTTCACGTTGAGCGGACCCTTGAAGCGCTTCTTGCGCGTCACCATGTAGGTGACCGCCACGCCGTCCGCGGCCTGCTCGGCCTTCACGGAGATGTCCTCGAACTCGTTCGCGTCGCGCAGCGTGCGTACGTCGCGCGCGCACTGCTGCGGGTCGTACTCGTCGCCGGCCTTCACCATGCAGCGGGCGAGCACGTCCCCCGTGTCCTCGCCGCCGTCCGACATCTTGACGGAAACGGACGACACCTTCGCGGCGTGCGCCGCGAACGCGGCCATCGCCATGCAGAGCAGCAGTTTCTTCATTTGTTCTCCCTTTGACCTTGTTGATGGGTTGATCGACTCACTCCTCGAACTTGACCGGTTCGACGTGCCAGATGTCCTTCGCGTACTCCGACACCGCGCGGTCGCTCGAGAAGCGCCCGGAGCGGGCGATGTTGACGAGCGACATCGCGTTCCACTTCGCCGGGTCGCGGTACGCCGCGTCCACGCGGTCCTGGGCCTCGCAGTAGCTGCGCAGGTCGGCGAGGAGCATGTAGTAGTCGTTGTAGTCCAGCAGCGCGCGGATGATCGGGTCGAAGAGGCCCGGCTGCAGCACCGAGAACGCGTTGCGGCGGATCATGTCCAGCGCGAGGCGGATCTCGGGGTCGGCGCGGTACACGTCGCGCGAGTTGTAGGACGGGCGGAGCCGGGCGACGTCCTCGGTGCGGAGACCGAAGAGGAACATGTTGTCGTCGCCGACCTCCTGGTTGATCTCCACGTTGGCGCCGTCGTAGGTGCCGAGCGTGAGCGCGCCGTTCATCATGAACTTCATGTTGCCCGTGCCGGAGGCCTCCGTGCCGGCGAGCGAGATCTGCTCGCTCAGCTCGGCGGCGGGCATGATCTTCTCGGCGAGCGACACGCGGTAGTCCGGCAGGAAGGCGACGGTGAGCTTGCCGCGCGTGCGCGGGTTGCCGTTCACCACGCCCGCGATGCCGTGGATGAGGCGGATGATGAGCTTCGCCATGTAGTAGCCCGGCGCGGCCTTGGCCGCGAAGATGAACGCGCGCGGCACGGGGTCGTAGGACGGGTCGTTGAGCAGGCGGTTGTAGAAGATGACGATGTAGAGCGCGAGCAGGAGCTGGCGCTTGTACTCGTGGAGGCGCTTCACCTGCACGTCGAAGATCGCGTCGGGGTCGAGCCTCGCGCCGACCGTGTGCACCACGTAGTTGGAGAGGACGCGCTTGTTCGAGAGCTTGATCCGCGCGAGGCAGTCGAG